>JAPKBW010000021.1 GCA_028823235.1 Longimicrobiales bacterium
ATCGAAACGCAGCTGCCCGGCGCCGGGCAGCTGTCTCTCTCGGTGATCGACTTTTCGGAAGTGATGCTCATCGACTTTTCCTGTGCGGACGAGGTCGTCGCAAAATTGCTACAACAGTATCTCGCGGATGAACCGCCCGATGCGTTTTTCATTTTTCGTGGTGTTCATGAAGCTCAGTGGAATCAGATACTCACTGTCCTCGACCGGCAGAGCTTGGCTGCGGTAGTGGAACGGGATGCGGGTGTGTTCGAACTCGTGGGAGTCAGCTCCGAGGATGAGGATCGCGTGTGGGGGCAACTCGAAGAGCGTGGGGTCGTGGACACCGAAGAGATCGAGACGCTGTTCGGTGCGCATGCGGACCGTCAGGCCTTGTCGTCTTTGTTTTCTCGCGGTCTCGCATTCCGCAATCCGGGTTCGGGAAGCATCCATGCACTGAGCCGTCTCGTCCGGCATCTCCTCTAAGTAGGAAGGTTCCCAATGGCAGCTTCGAGTGGAGACAAAAAAGGAACGGCTACAGTAGGCATCCACGGTGTCGGGCACGCACGCACCCCAGGGACGCCAGTTGTCCCACCGATCGCGCAGAGCGCCACCTTCCATTGGGCGACCCCTGACGACGGTGAACTCCTCTACAGCCGATATGGGAACAACCCGAATCAGCGCCAGGTGAGTGAGAAGATCGCGGCGATCGAGGGCACGGAAGCTGCTATCGCTTTGGCAAGCGGTATGGGTGCCACGGCGATGACGATTTTGGCGCTGGTTGAATCGGGTGATCACATCGTGGCATCATCGAGGCTTTACGGGGCCACTCAGGCGCTACTGATCGATGAACTGCCACGGCGAGGCATCGAGACCACGTTTGTGGATCCGGATGATGGCGACTGGATTGGCGCCATCAAGGACAACACTCGCATCATTTTCATCGAAATTCCGACAAACCCGACGCTGCGGATTCTCGACCCCCGCCCGATCGTCCACATTGCTCATGAACGCGGCCTCAAGGTCGTGTGCGATGCGACGTTCGCCTCGCCGGTGAACTTCCGGGCCGCGTCGATGGGTATCGATGCGGTGATTCAAAGCGCCACGAAGTATCTCGGGGGACATTCCGACGTGATCGCGGGAGCGGTGTCAGGGTCGACTGAGCTCATTACAGAGGTCACTCGTATGTCCCGGCTCTATGGCCCCGCGCTCGATCCCCATCCGGCCTGGCTGCTCGACCGCGGCATCCGGACGCTCGATGTGCGCATGAAACAGCACAACCAGAACGCGCAGGTAATCGCTGAGTGGTTCGAGGGACGGGCGGATGTTGCCCGGGTCGCCTATCCGGGGCTCGCTTCGCACCCGGATCATGGGCTGGCGCAGGACCTCATGAGCGGTTTCGGAGGCATGGTGAGCGTGGTGCTAGAGGGAGGGGGAGAGGCGGCTGATCGCTTCATGAGTCGACTTGAGTTGGCCATCGCCGCACCCAGTCTCGGCGGTGTCGAGACGCTCGTGTCACAGCCACGCTGGACGTCGCACGGGGGGCTCAATGAGGCAGAGCGGGAGGCACAAGGCATTCCCGATGGATTCGTGCGCCTGAGCATCGGTATAGAAAACGCCGAGGACCTGATCGCTGACTTCGACCAAGCCCTCGGCTGACTCTCTGTCTCTGATCGGGCCCTGAGTCCCGGTTGCGAAAACTGTGCTACGCTTCATCCATGAACGGATAGCTGTAGTCAGTCGGCGAGACGAAGGTCTCTTTGATCGATCGGGCGCTGACCCAGCGCAGCAGGTTGAACATTGAGCCCGCTTTGTCATTCGTGCCGGACGCCCGCGCGCCACCGAAAGGCTGCTGTCCGACGACGGCGCCGGTGGGTTTGTCGTTGATATAGAAGTTTCCGGCGGCCTGATCCAGCGCGTCTGTGGCATGGCGAATGACGCGTCGATCTCGCGCGAAGATGGCCCCCGTAAGAGCGTAGTCCGACGTCTCATCCACCAGCTTCAGCGTCTGTTCCCACTGGTCATCGGGGTAGATGTAGAGTGTGATCACGGGCCCGAATACCTCGTCGCACATCGTCACGTAGTCGGGGTTCTTTGCGACGATGATCGTAGGACGCACGTACCAACCCTCAGAATCGTCACACTCTCCTCCGACGATGACTTCCGCATCGTCCGAAGCATGTGCCCCATTGATGTACATCTTGATCTTGTCGAACGACTTCTGGTCGATCACAGCGTTGACCAGATTCGAGAAATCACGGACATCACCCATCGTGAGCGCTGCAGTTTCCTCGATGAGTGGGCCCTTCAACTCGGCCCAAATGCTCTCCGGGATATAAGCCCGGGATGCCGCACTGCATTTCTGGCCCTGATACTCGAAGGCCCCACGGACGATGGCAGTCTTGATGGCCTTCCAGTCCGCCGATGGATGGACGGCAATGAAATCTTTTCCGCCCGTTTCCCCGACGATCCGGGGATAACTCCGATAGGTATCCATGTTGTCGCCGATCGTTTTCCAGAAGCTCTTGAAGACGGCGGTCGAGCCGGTGAAGTGGATGCCGGCAAAGCTGGGAGACGACATGACCTCCTTGGTCACCTCCACAGGATCTCCCGGGACGAAATTGATTACGCCCGGCGGGAGGCCTGCCTCATCGAACAGCTGCATCATGTAGTAGTTCGACAGCAGCGCAGTGAGTGACGGCTTCCAGACTGACGTGTTCCCCATCATGGCCGGCGTGCCCGGGAGGTTGGCCCCGATGGCGGTGAAGTTGAATGGGCTCACCGCATAGATGAAGCCTTCAAGCGCACGGTACTCGGCGCGATTCCAGACGGTTGGATCCGAAAGAGGCTGTTTAGAATAGATTTCTTCTGCGAAGTCGGCCGCGAAGCGGAAGAAGTCGATCGTCTCGCATGCCGCGTCGATTTCGGCTTGATACGCATTCTTGCTCTGGCCGAGCATTGTCGCGGCGTTCACGCGGGCCCGGTACGGTCCCGCAATGAGGTCGGCCATTTTCAGGAAAACCGCCACGCGGTCGTCCCAGCGCATGGTGGACCACTCGCGGTGTGCTCCGTTCGCGGCGTCGATCGCCTGACGGACCTCGGCGGCCCCGGCCATGTGCGCTCGAGCAAGGATGTGTCCGTGCGAATGGGGCATCACGACGTCGATTGTGTTCCCGGTCCGGACCTCCTCACCGTTGATAATGAGCGGGATGTCCACCACCTGTGAAGCCTGGGCTTCCAGCTCAGCTTTGAGCTCTGCTCGCTCGGGCGTGCCCGGTGCATAGGAGAGGATGGGTTCGTTGATCGGCGTTGGTACAGCGGGAATACCGTGCATGTGAGATTGGGTGGTTTGGCGGGTGGTGGGGAACCGGCCTAGCGGGGCCACGAACTGATCAATGTCCACGGGTTGTCAAGTGAACGCAACTCGTGCCGGCGCGCGTTGACTCCCCCGTCTTCGCTCAGATAACTTTTGCGCCCTTTGTGCAACTCCCTCGCGCCAGGTCGGCTGTCGGTCGCCGTGTATATCGCATGAATTCCGAAGAACTTCGCCGCTCCGTAATGGCCGCGTTGGCCCGTATCAAGCACTCCGATTCGGAGCATGATTTGATTGCCGGTGGCCGCGTCCAGAATCTCGAAGTTGGGGATGACGGACAGGCTCGCTTTCAGTTCATGCTGCGTCCGGAGGACCCGGGCGATCTCGTAAAAGAGGCTCGCTCGACGGTAGAGAGCCTTGAGGGTATCACGAGTGTCAAAATTAACGTTCAGCTTCCGCAGATGGCGGCAGGTGGAGAAGCTGGTGGGGGACCCCAGGGTGGCCTCAAGCCGGGCTCGGTGCCGGCGCCCACACCCGCCCCGGGGCTGCTCTCCCAGGTGGGGCACATTATCGCTGTGAGCTCCGGGAAGGGTGGGGTCGGTAAGTCGATGGTGGCGGCGAACCTCGCGGCAGGTTTCGCGAAGCGGGGTTACAAGGTTGGCCTCATCGATGCCGACATTTATGGACCCAACATTCCTCTGATGTTCGGCGTGAACAGTCGTCCGAACGTCACCGGCGAGAAGGGGAGCGAGATGATCGAGCCACTGGAGGCTCATGGAGTGAAGCTCATGAGCCTAGGATTCCTACTGGAGGAGGATCAACCCGCCATCATGCGTGGCCCTCTCATTTCGGGGATTCTCAAACAGTTCATTGAGCAAGTCGACTGGGGTGAGCTGGACATCATGGTCGTGGACATGCCGCCGGGGACCGGCGACGCGCAGCTTTCGCTCGTTCAGACGATCGATCTCGATGGCGCCGTCATGGTCACGACCCCTCAGCGGGTGGCGACCGGGGATGTGCGCCGGGGCATCAAGATGTTCGAGAGGGTGAACACTCGCATTCTCGGGATCGTGGAGAACATGAGCGGAATGACCTGTCCCAACTGCAACGAAATCGTAGACGTGTTCGGACGAGGTGGCGGTGAGGCCCTTGCTGAAGAGATGGCGCTCCCGTTCCTCGGACGTGTTCCACTCGACCCAGCCGTGGTCCATGCGGGAGATGCGGGAGCACCAACAATCCTGTCTGCTCCGGACTCAGGTGCGGCAGGAGCTCTCGATGCGATCGTCGCTTCGCTCGACGGGACGCTGTCTGTGCTGGAGGGGTAGGCGCGCCGGCTTCTCTGGGAAATACGAAACGGCCCGCTCGTCTTCATACGAGCGGGCCGTTCTTGTGTTCAGGTCAGGTGGTGTCTCAGCCGCCGTCCAGCCAGCGACGGTCGGCATCCGAGAGCGATCCCTTTCCCCGACTCTTCTCAAACGTCTTCACCACGACCCATCCGACGAGGAGGATGGGAGCGACCTTGAACAGCAGGAAGGTCGCGAGGCCGAGGGTGAGCGAGAACACGACTCCGATAACGCCGAGAACAACGCTCGCTAAGAGCAGCGTGACAAGTCCGACCGCGAAGAAAGTGAGTAGTGGTCGGATCATCAGTCAGTCCTTGTTTCGTTCAAGTCCACGTCAGCGAATCCACACCACCGCGACGCTGCCGAATGCGATATGGAGCTCAACCTCGATACGGTAGTCGGCGTCATCGAAATCCGGAGATTCGTACACGTCGCCACGCTTGATGAGTCCCTCCGAGTCCAGTGCCGTGAGGAAGCTGTCTTTTTGAAGGCGAACCCCGAGGCCTTCCGGGACACGAAGCTCCATCGACCCGAGTCCCATTTTTACAGCGATCTGCGCGTCTCGCTGCCATCGCCCGTCAAAATCGAGAATGATCGAGCCGACACCTGCGCGCACTTCGATCTCTTCGGCGCGCAGGTTCGCCAGATTCCTGATCGTGAACTCGGCAGCACCGACTTCGAAGCTGGCTTTCTCCATCGGTACTGGATTCGGCTCACTGACGTTGATCAAGGACTCAGACGCACCTGTGCTCAACTCGAGGTCGGTCAGCGCGAGGCCACCGAGGTCGATGTCGGCCTGAACGGCTCCGAACTTCAGCTTGAGGTCCATGGGTACGCCACGGGCGAGCTCCAATTCGAGCGACCCGGACTGCCGTCTACTGATGTTGATGTTCCGGCGAAGAGACTCCACTCCCAGGTGAAGTCGCTCCCCCGAGAAGTCTGCGATCGGTTCGAACTTGTCCTCGTCGTACTTGAGGTTCATCCGGTACAGGAGTCCGTCGTCGACGGATCGCATCGTGAACTCGCCCGCGCCGTAATCGACGAATACGCGCACTTCGCCGTTGTCCTCCAGCTGTCGAGACATCGCCACTGTCCGCCAGCTCTGTCCTTGAGCGGCGGCAGGAGCGATGACCGCAGCCGCCACGATGGCGGCCGTCATGGTCTTACGCATCGTCCGAACCGTCTCCTGTTGTCGTTCCCGCATCCCCACCAAGGCCATCCTCGGCGTTCCTCCTTACCGCGTCTTCCCATGCCACCTCAGCGTCGTAGGTGCTGTAGTGCTCACGCCGGCGTCCGGCTCGGGTCAGGAGCACCGCACCGAATCCGATCTGTAGTGCGACGAATGTGACGACCCCGCCCGCAATGAACAGCAGAGTGCTGAGCACGTTGAGGAACGGTGCGATCGACAGCACGTGTCCGGCAATGAACAGGCCGGAGAAAGCAAGTAGACCCCCTACAAGAGTGAGCACCGGGTTCGACTTCCGAATCCACGCCGTCCACGGGAAGGAACTGTCTGCCATCCACTCGCCCGCATTTCTCGCGACCGCCACGTAGCCGAGCAGCGACGCTATGACCGTGGCCAGAGGGAAGAGTGGAAGCCAGGCGATTGCGACCGGGATTCCGATTATCGAAATCGCGAGTGCAACCGCGCCGAGCAGCCAGACCGGGACCAGCAGGAAACTTCCCGCTACGCCGACCATTGCGGCTCGGCCCGGAGCCCGTCTCGCCGTCTCGGAAATCGCGTCCATATTCTCGCCGGCGAAGGCCAGGAAGCCTGCACCCAGCAGAGCAAGAATGAACACGCCGACGAGCTTCTCGAAGACTCCGCCTACTCCTCGAATGACGGGGCGAAGCGGTGACATGATCGAAAACCCATCGCCCTCGAATCGCGTGGCATTGCGAATCTCATTTCTGACGTCGCTGCGAATTTCAGCACGGATCTCGTCGTGGAGCTCTTGCCGCAACTCACGCTCGAACTCCCGTTCATCCTCCAGCACATTTACGATGCCGCCCCGGATCTCTCCGGTGTTTCGGACAATCCTCGTGTCCGCGACTCGTGCTTCACCGCCGATTGAACCATCGCTGCGTACGTCGAGAGTCCCATTGACGATGACAGCATCACCTTCGATTTCGCCTTCGACACGGAGTGATCCGCCGATGACGACGAGTGTCCCTTCGACCATGGATCCGGATGGAATGACCACATCTTCGTCGATGTGAATCCGGAAATTCTCATCGAGTCCTTCGAGCGCTTTCACGAGCCCCCCGAGGTTCCCCACGGCGCTCACCAGAAGGCGTATGAGCGAGCCTTCCTCATTATTGATCGAGATCGATACGGAGGCGTCCCTTCTTTCAGCTTCGACGTCGAGATCTGCAAGCGCATTCTCAAGGGCGTCTTCGACCGCCTCAGCTGCATTCTCCAAGTCATGGTCGAGATCTGCCGGTGGAGCCCATCCATCGAGTATCCGGGCAAGCGCCCCGTTCTCGCGCGACATTGCGTCGCCCAGTAGTGCACGCCAGGCGGTGTCCAACTCATCTCCGTCTTCATACGAGCCGACAGGGTCCCCATCTACTAGGATCGTTCCGCCGTCGAAGGCGATCTTCAGCATGCCGTCGTCTGCGAACTCAATCGCGAGTGTCGCACGCGACGAACTGGCCGAGACGCTCTTGGACACGATGGTCCTTAGCTGCCCTTCCACACCGAGGGGTAGTGTGAGGGCCGCGAGGACCAGGACCAGAAAGGCCCTATGAAGCAATTGAGACATGTACATAACGACCCTCATTAGGCCGGTTCGCGAAGAGATTCTTATAAAGCACTCGTAGAGCGAGCGCTGAAATCATCGTGTACCCGAGCACGCCGCCAGCTACGACAAGGGGTGAGGACGTGAGTGCTTCGAGCAGTGTCGCCTGGCCCGTCATGCCCCCGAACGCAGCGGATGCCACGTCGGTGATCTGCCACCAGACGAAGGACAACAGTGAATCGAAGGTCAGCGTCGGGTGCGAAAACGCCGCGTAAACAACGAGTCCGGTGATCGCTACTGGGGTCACCGCGACGCCGGTCAAGGCTGCGAGAGCCTGCCGGGCATCCGGGATCAGGCGGCGCAGTCTTGCAGCGTTACGCGAGCGGAACGGCACGGGGGCGGCAGCCTGCACCATCTGATGCATCCGGAAGCCGGTCATGACCTGGTCGGAGAACGTCGGTGTTGGAGTGAGTCGCTGAAGGGCCGTGAGCTCCCTGGCCACGGCTCGCCACGCCTGCACTTCGCTGGCGCAGGTAGCGCACCCGCCGAGATGAGTCTCGACTCGGGCAAAGGCTGCAGCAGGCAGACTGTCATCCACGTAGTCCTGCAACTCGCTGGCTATCACGTGCTCCTGGCTCGGCCCACTGGCCAGGACCGCAACTCGCCTACGGATCCGAGTCAGAAGTGCCACGTCGTCGCGTAGCTCAACGGCCGCCATGACCCGCTCGGCGAAGCCTTCTGCCGGGGTAAAGGAATCCAGCTGTTTCAGCGCACTGAACACCGAAATCCATGCGTCCGTTTCAGCGGTACACGGCGTGCAGTCCTGAAGGTGGCGCTCCAGCTTCTGGGCACGTCTCGCCGACAGCGTACCGTCCAGGAAATTCTGAAGAACTGCTTCCGACAGATGCTGCTCCGCACTGGGGGTCCCGACCGGCTCTCGCACTCGCGCGGCAAGCGGCATCGATTCGGGTAGCGACACTTGGGTCATGACGCGGTCCGAAAATCCTTCGATCGGACGGTGTGAAGAAATCTCACCGAGTTCCTCGAACAGAGCGCGCCACCCCTCCATCTCAGCCGAACAACGAGCACACGCCGCTAGATGCTTCTCGACACCGAAAGCGTCCCCTTCGGGGAGGTCTCCTTCGAGAAACGCTTGGAAGCGTTCTGCGCTCAAATGCTTGTTCGACATGGCCTTACTCACCGTCCTAGGCCTGCTTCATTCACCCTGCTGCCACTCCGGGCCGGCGTTCTACCGAGTTTCAATAAAAAATGCTGTCGTGGAACCCTCGCCTCGACGGCTGTTTTACCTTGTACTTTATGGGTGATCGACATACTCGCCATCCGTCACGAGGAGAGGTGAGACAGGGATTTGCGGAGCTCGCCGCGGGCCCGGTGCAGATATGTCTTCACTGTGCCCAGGGGCAGGTCCATGATGTCTGCGATCTCGTCGTAGGCGTACCCTTCGATGTGTCGGAGAACGATCACCGTCCGGTATTCCTCCCGGAGGCCACCAATGGCCGTTTCGATCTGACTTCCGAGTTCGCGATTCTCGACGTATTCCGCAGGACTCTCATCTCGAGATTCAATCACCACCTGACTTTGACTGATCTCTTCAGCAGTGCGGGCGTGAGGTGAACCGTCAATGGAGACGGTGTCGAGCTTCCTCTTCCTGAGATGATCGATGGTGTGGTTGTTCGCGATTTTCAAGATCCAGTTACTGAACTTGTAGCTGGTCTTATACGAACCGATCGCGTTGAAGCCACGAATGAAGGCCTCCTGCGCGAGATCTTCGGCCAGGGTCCGGTCACGTACCATGCGATAGATAAGTGAAAAAACCGGCCGCTCATAACGAATGAGCAGCTCACGGAAGGCGGGCTCATGCCCACGCGCAGCGTGCGTCGCGAGATCGCGATCGTCCAGCGACGCGTAGTCCAGAGGGGTCAGAGGTCCTTTATCCTGCCGCGAGTCGGTAAGCCACCGGACAGTGGCTCTAGGCAGGAAGGCGATATCGGTACTCATGAGTCAGCCCTACGTAACCGATTCCCTATCGGTTTCGTCTGCAGGCCTTGCACCGACCTACACGTGCCGTTGAGCCCCTCGTTCGCTTCCCGTAGCTTTCACCTCCGTGCCTTTCGGGCACTGGTATCGGGCCTTTCAAAGCTATGCGGCCAAGTGATTTCTGTCATGCAATCCCCATCTGACGCCGCGCCGAAGGCTGGTGCCGAGCGCGAAAAGCAGGTCCAGCAGATCTTCTCAGAGATCGCGCCCCGCTACGACCTACTGAACCACATTCTAAGCATGAACATCGATCGGACGTGGCGACGGCGCGCCGTCAATCTGCTCGAGTGGGAACGTGCCCTGGGCGGCACATTCCTCGATGCCTGCGCCGGCACGTTCGATTTGTCACTCGAGTTGGCAAACAGGAAAACGTTTGAAGGGTGGGTGATTGCGTCGGATTTCGCGCACCCCATGCTGGTTCATGGGACTCCGAAAATCGCTACGTCGCCGATCGAGTCAGTGTGTGGAGATTCACTGGAATTGCCCTTTGCCGACGACACATTCGACGGTGCCACGGTCGGCTTTGGCGTCCGAAATCTTGCTCGCCTTGGGGTAGGTCTCAGGGAGTTCCAGCGCGTCCTTAAGCCGGGCGCGCGGCTCGTCGTTCTCGAGTTCACCGTCCCGCCGAACCCGATCATGCGAGCGGGCTACCACTTCTATTTTCACAATATCCTTCCGGTGGTCGGACGCATCGTGTCAGGTCACCCCTGGGCGTACACGTATCTGCCTGAATCGGTAAAGGAGTTCCCTGGGCCGAAGGAACTTGGGGATCTGTTCGAATCTGTCGGATTCAGTGATGTGGGATGGAAGCTTGTGTCCGGGGGGATCGCAGCGATCCACTGGGGTCGCGCCTAGGGACGTCTAGGCGGTCTATCGCACCTCGATTGTCGTTACAGGACCTCGCCCGTAGAGCGATTCGCCGATTCTCGACGGGTCTCCCACGATTAGAATCGTCATCTCCTCGGGATGCAGCTGGTCCGAGAAGACACGCTGAATACCGTAAGGTGTTACTCGCTGGACTCCTTCCCAGTACCGCACCAGCCAATCCTCTGGCAGGTCCTGGGCCAAGTAGTACATGGTCCGGGAAACGATCTGACTGGGGGAGTCGAAGTTGAAGACGAAGCCGTTCACGATCTGATCTACCGTCGCCCCGACCTCGTCCGTCGTCGGTGGCCCGTCACGCAGTCCGTGCATGGTTTTGAGGATCACGTCGATCGCAGCCATCGTGTTCTCCGGTCGCGTTCGGGTGGTCGCAGCGATGATGCCTTCGTGTTTCCTGGGCGTCGTCCAGAGCGAAGTCGCGGAGTACGCGAAGCCCTCTTCGGTACGCAGACGCCCGAGAATACGGCTGGAGAAACCTCCCCCCCCAAGGATCGAGTTCCCGATCATGGCGGCGTAGTACGTGTCGTCGTCCCCGAGCTGAACGGTTGTGGGGTGAGCCATCACGACCACGGACTGATCTAGGTCCTTCTCAACGAGGTACACGCCTGCCGTACGCCGAATGTTGGGTGTGGGCGCCTCCGGGAGGGCTTGAGCGCAGTCCGGAAGGCGAGAGACGACACTCTCGAGCAAGGGCTGGAGCACGGGCCAAGGAGCGTCGCCGGTGACCCCCAGGGTGAGATTGCCTCGGCAGAGAATCCGACGATGCAACTCGTTAAGTCGGTCCGTTTGTAGCCGGGCCGGATCCAAATCCGAGGGCTCCATCTCCCAACCCACCGGGTGGTCTCCATACAGGAGTCGGTTCATCTCTGAAAAGGCGAGACGACCCGGATCGTCGAGGCGGCGCAGGATGCTTTCAAGTTCCCTCGTTCGCCACGCTTCAACCTCGTTTCCGTCGAAGGCCGGCTCGGCAATCAGCTCTCCCCAGAGGTCGAGGGCCGTCGGAAGGTTTTCGGTCAACGCGTTAATTGAGGTGGTGACGCTACCGCCCGCGCTCCCGAATGACACATGGAAGGCGTGATACTCGATCGCCTCGTCGACCTCGAGCGCGCTTCTGGAGGTCGTTCCGCCGTAGCGGAGCAGGGCGGGCAATCCCATTGCCGCCGCGTAGGACTCTCTTCCAAATAGCCCGTATCCACCTCGGAAGTAGGCATGGACGGTAACCATGGGAAGCGTTGGGTCCTCGAGTGATATGACGGGGACGCCAAAGACCTCGTAGTGGTCCGTCTGCGGCTGTTCGAACTTGAGGGGCGGGTACACCAGCCGATCGATCGTCTGTCTACCGGTAGGCGGCTCCTGTTGAGCGAGCGCTGGCGAGGGGCTGGACAGGAGCGTTGCTATCCCTGTTGCCAGGGCAGTAGAAGCCAGTAGTACGTGTCTTCGAGCGCTCATCGTGAGTCCCCATCACCAGATCGCGAGCGGACGAGCGTGGCTACCGTCCGGTTCCCTTCTGTCAGGTACGTAGCTGCGACTCTCTGCACGTCTTCCGCGGTTACGTCGCCGAAGGCTTCTGACCTCTGGAACGTGTCGCGCCAGTCTCCGAACAGTGACTCTGACTCGGCCAGCTGGAACGCCAGGCCCAGCTTTGACTGGACACGCCGCACCGCACCGGCCTCGACTTGATTTCGGATCCGTTCGATCTGGGCCTGCCCGGGCCCGGACTCGATGAGTGCCGCAATCTCTTCGTAGATCACTGTCTCGATTTCGGAGGTCGATGCCGGGAAAATGGGGGTCACATCGATCTGAAAGAGCCCGGGGTAGAGATTGCCGGGTCCCGTCGAGCTGAACACCGCGGTGGCCGTCTTGTCTTCTGTCACGAGCCTGCGGTGCAGGCGAGTCGTTCGGCCACCTGTCAGAAGTGCTGCCAGCATTGCAAGCGCGGGGCCATCCGCGTGTCGCGCAGCCGGTATGTGCCAACCGATCCTAAGCACGGGTTCTGCATCCCACGTTACGTCGACCCTGCGTTCTGTGTCCTGCTCAGGTTCGATTTCTGAAACTGCGGATGGTTGCTCTCCCGAGGGCAGGGGGCCGAAATATTCATGAGCCCATGCCTCGAGCTGGTCCGTGTCGAAATTGCCGACGACCGCGAGGACGGCATTACCGGGTCCATAGAAGCGCCTGTAGTACGAGGCTACGTCGGCTCGAGTGAGTCTCTGAAGGTCGACCATCGTGCCGACGACGGGTTGTCCGTAGGGGTGAATGCGGTAGGCAGTCCGCAAATGCGCTTCGTACAGCGTCCCGCCCGGGCTCGTATCGACCCGCATGCGACGCTCTTCCATAACGACATCGCGCTCCGCGTAGAACTCGCGGAAGACTGGGTGGGCCATTCGGTCAGACTCGAGTGCGAAGAACAGCTCGATTCGATTTGAGGGGAGTTCAACGAAGTAGATTGTCGACTCGTTGGTTGTCATCGCGTTCAGCCCCTGAGCACCGACCCGCGACAGGATACGGTCGTATTCATTGGGCTGAACGAACACTCGAGCTTCGTCCTCGAGTTCCGAGATACGGGTCCTCAGCTCAGAGGCGCGGGCTTCATCGCCCTCAGCGTCGGCACTGAGGAGTTCGGTATGGATCGCGTCCATCTGAGTGAACAATGCCCGCTCTGCCTCGACATCCGTCGTTCCGATCGACTCCGTACCCTTGAAGAGCATGTGCTCAAGAAGATGCGCAATGCCGGTGGAGCCGGGGGACTCGTGTACGCCACCGATACCAAACTGCATGACGAAAGATGTGGTCGGTGCTCCTGGGCGCGGCAGGAGCAGCACCCGCATACCGTTCTTGAGGGTTACCTCGCGCACTGGGAGATGCTCGCTCAGAGAAGTCGCACCTTCCGTCGTCTGCGCGATCAGTGGACCCGGGAGTGCCATCCCTATCGTGCACGATAGCAGAGCGCAGTGGAGCCTGAGTTTCTTCGCGTACGCGGTGGGGATTGTGACCGACACTCAATCCGAGCCTGGCTGACAGTCCGGACAAAAGAAGGCCGAGCGGTTGGAGAGGACTACTCGCTCGATCTCCGAGCCACAGCGAAGGCACGGCTCTCCGTTTCGACCATAGACGAACAGCTGGCGGGCGTATTCTCCCTTACCACCTTGGGCGTTGCGGTAGTCGCGAATGGTCGTGCCTCCTGCCTCGATGGCCTCGCTCAACACCGAACGCACGGACGCGTGCAGTGCGATGGCCTCGTCCTCGCCAATCCGGTTCGCTGGGCGGAGAGGGTGGATGCCGGATAGGAAGAGTGCTTCCGCGGCATAGATGTTCCCCACTCCGGCAATGCGCTTCTGATCCAGGAGCCAGGACCGGATTGGCGACCGGCTGGTGCCGAGGGCGTGAAGCAGGTCTTCTGCTCGGTACGATGGGTCCAAGGGTTCCGGTCCGAAACGAGCGGATCGCACAGCCCACTCAGTCGAATCCAGACACTCGACGGTCCCGAACCGCCGCGTGTCGTCGAAGACGAGTACGCTCCCTGATGCGAAGCGAAAGCGAACCGCTGGGTGCCCGGGTCGGGAGGCTCCTCGAGGGGGGTGCTTGAACGGAAGCATCCGTCCCGTCATCCCGAGATTGACCGCAATCGTCGCGCCGTCATCGAGCCGGAGCAGTACGTTCTTTGCCCGCCGCTCAACGGACGAGATCGTGCGCCCTCTCACCTTTGGAGCGAACCGTCTCTTGGACTCACGAAGTACGTCGGGCCGAAGCACCTCGACACGTACAATCTTCTCACCCACGACGGTGTCCCGTAGACCTCGGACGATTGTTTCGGCTTCTGGTAACTCCGGCATCGGACTGGTTGGTCAGGCCTGGTCGCCGAACTGAATGCGGTCCCGCTCGCGCCAGCCGATGTCTCGACGAAAGAACGCACCCTCGAATTTGATCTGGGCAGCGGCTTCACGGCTCTTTCTCGCGGCTTCCATGAAGGTGGGTGCAATCGCCGTGACCGAGACGACTCTCCCGCCCGCGGTTACCGTTTCGCCGTCGACGGTGGCCGTTCCCGCATGGAAAACGATCATGTCGTCCCTGAACAGCCTTTCGGGGATCGTCATCGATTTGCCCTTCTCGTAGGAGCCCGGGTACCCCCCCGAGGCGACGACTGTCGTTACCGCCGAGCCTTCGTGGCTGGTCACGCGGCGCCCGGCGATCGACCCACCCTGGGCGACCGTGACAAGTAGATCCAGCAAGGAAGATTCGAGGAGGGGAAGCACAACCTGGGCTTCAGGGTCCCCGAATCTGCAATTGAATTCGACGACCTTGAGGCCTTCCGCTGTCTTCATCAGGCCGGCGTAGAGGAAGCCCTGGAAGGGGCAGCCATCTTCAATCATTGCGGCCAGAGTCGGCGCAATGATCTCAGTCCGGGCTTCGTCGACGACCTCTGAGTCTGCGATGGAGACGGGTGCGTAGGCGCCCATTCCACCGGTGTTCGGGCCGCTGTCCCCTTCCCCGACTCGCTTGTGGTCTTGCGAAGGTTGGAGCAAGAGGAAATCCCGACCATCACACACGGCGAATATCGAGATCTCCTCACCATCCATGTACTCCTCGATCACGATCTCACGGCCAGCCTCACCATAGGCGAGATCTCCGAGCATGGCGTCGATCGCTTCGACAGCCACCTCTACAGTCGTGCAGACGACGACACCTTTTCCTGCGGCGAGGCCTGAGGCTTTCACCACGATGGGTGCGCCCTGCTCGCGTACCCATTCGACCGCAGTTTCTCGGTTGGAGAAAGTCTTATGGGCCGCGGTTGGTACGTTGGCGTTCCGCATGAGGTCTTTCGAGTAGGACTTGCTCGACTCGATTCGTGCCGCGGCCTGGGTCGGACCGAAGACGGGCAGCCCCTTGGACTGGAATCGGTCGACGATGCCCGCGGCCAGGGGGCCTTCTGGACCCACGACCGTCAGGTCGATGCGGTGACTGGCTGCCCAGTCAACTAGGGCCTCCACATCCGTCGGTGCGATTTCGACCGCTTCACACATCGGGGCCATGCCCGGTGTGGGACGGGTGGCGAAGAATTCTGCGTCCGGAGCGTCCCGGAGCAGCTTCCAGAGCAGGGCGTGTTCGCGCCCACCGTTTCCGACGATCAGGATGCGCATGCGCAGAGTCTATTGTGTCTGGGGCGAAAAAAAAGGGGTGACTGGGCCACTGCCCGCCCGCCCCCTTTTGCGCGCCC
This sequence comes from Longimicrobiales bacterium, assembly GCA_028823235.1. Lineage (NCBI taxonomy): Bacteria > Pseudomonadati > Gemmatimonadota > Longimicrobiia > Longimicrobiales > Longimicrobiales bacterium. Next base: position 15,529 of record JAPKBW010000021.1, read on the forward strand.
CGAAGGGTCAGCGCTTGAAGCCGCCCAGGAAGTCTGATCCGGCCTGCTTCGCCGCGTCAGCCATCGAGTCGAGGAAGTCCTTCGCGCCCTCGGCATAGGCGGTAGCAGCGGCCTTCAGGTCTTCCTGGTATGCAGGATAGCGCTCCCCTCGACGAGCGTACTCGCCGCGAACGATGCGATCGTAATCTCCGCTCTCGATCCAGTCGCGAAGCTCCGCGACGCGAAGCACGTGGAAGGGGTGAGTCCGACCCAGGAGATTGAGTACCTTGAACACCTGATCGGCGACGTCGCCCCCGGCCCGGTATTCTTCCGCCTGAATGATGAACTCCTGCAGGTTGGTCTCTTCCGTCGTCCCGCCGCCGGCCATCTTGAGCATCGCCCGCATGACCGCCTCGGGATCCTGAACACCCAGGAGGCCGGCACGGTCGCTCGACAGCTCGGACTTCCGTGACCACTCGAGGAGTCCCACCAGGACGGCGCGAGCCGCGAGCCCCACGATTGGGAAGCCCATGTTCGCCAGGTTGAGCAGAAGGACCGTCATCGTCTTGTAGAGCACGTGGTCGCTCACGATGTGACCGATTTCATGGGAGATCACATAGGCGAGCTCGTCGTCTTCCAGCAGTCTTACAGTGCCGGAGTTCAAGATGATGAACGGCTGATCCATGCCATACGCACCGGCGTTTACCAACGGCGTCTGCGACATGAAGAGCGGGTACTCTTCCGGCGCGTCGAGTGTCGTGAGGCACTCCTTGTAGATCGCGTACACTTTCGCGAACTGGTTCTCACTCACGCGGACTGCGTCAGCCTGGAACGCGAGACGAATCGGCTTCTCGCCGAAAAAGCCGAAGATCTTCTTGAGGATCTCATCGAAGATCGGAATCTTGCGTAACGCCTGAAGTGCGGCTTTGTCTGCCGGGTGTTCCCAGGAGTGCGGAGCGATGTCAGTGAGGATGCGCTTCGAGCGAGTGCTCGCGCTGCTTCCGTCTTCCTCGGCGCCAGTTGGTTCTTCCGTGCGATCCGGCTCGTCCGCCATGTCCTGACCCTCTTTCGTTTGGTTGCCCTTCACGCAGTTGGTGAAGGGGTTCCTGACACTCCTGTGGCCTTACGGCTCGCCGTCGATCGTGGTTTCATCTTATGCTGAGCACTCGGTCGAGATCGGCGATGATGTCGTCGATGCCCTCGATGCCCACAGAGAACCGCACGAGCCCGGGCGTGATACCCATCGCGAGTCGACGATCCTCGGGAACCGAGCCATGGGTCATGAACGCGGGGACGTTCACAAGAGACTCCACCCCTCCCAGACTCTCGGCAAGAGAGAAGATGCGCAGATTTTCCGTAAGTGCCTTCGTGCGTTCGAGCGTCCCGACATCGACAGAGACCATGCCGGTGAAGCCCGACATCTGCCGTTTTGCGAGGTCATGCTGCTCGTGCGAAGCCAGGCCCGGATACATGACCCGATCCACCTTGGGATGATCCTGGAGCCATTCGGCGACTGCCATGCCGTTCGCGTTGTGGCGCTCCATTCGCACGTGCATGGTCTTTATGCCCCGCAGCGTGAGCCAGCAGTCCATCGGGCCCGGCACTGCCCCGGATGATTTGCGAATGAAGAAGAGCTCTTCAGCGAGGGCCGTGTCCCGGACGGCGAGTAGTCCGCCAATGACGTCAGAGTGCCCATTCACGTACTTGGTCGACGAATGCATCGTGAAGTCGGCACCGAGCTCGAGCGGCCGCTGGTTGAACGGCGACGCGAAGGTGTTGTCGACCATGAGCAGGGCATCTGCACTGTGCGCCAGGTCGGCGATCGCCGCGATGTCGCAAAGCTTCATCATGGGGTTCGTCGGAGTCTCGACGTGGATCAGTCGAGTGTTCGGCTGCATCGCGGCCGCGACCGCGTCAGTGTCGCGGGCGTCGACGTAGGTAAATTCGATGCCGAAGCGACTCAGCACATGATCAAACATGCGCGCCGTGCCCCCGTAGGTGTTCTCCTCACTCACCACGTGGTCGCCCGTGGACAGTCGCTTCACGACTGCCTCGATGGCCGCGAGGCCTGAAGAAAACGCGATGCCGTGCGAACCGCTTTCTAGCGCCGCGATGCTGGCTTCCAATGCCTCGCGGGTTGGATTCGCTGTCCTGCCGTAGTCGTATCGGCCCTCATTGGGCTCTCCGACCGCCCGCTGGACATATGTGGATGTCTGAAAGATCGGCGTCATGATGGCGCCGGTCACGGGCTCAGGCTCGACTCCTGCGTGGATCGCCTTCGTGCCGAAAGAGAGATCCTTCGCAGCCTCGTGGTCCATACTCGATCATCCTCTGATGCGGGGGAGCGCGCCAGAAGGGGCCGCGTGGCGTCACCTGGTCCAGGTGGCAAGTATTCAATCTAGAAGGGCTCGGCAGTTGCCCGCTACCGATCGTCGCGGATCTTTTCGTTGACTCGCGATACCCAACTGCGCCAGACTTCGTGAGGTGGGACCGATCCACTGAAACGTCGCGGAATTCCTTAACGATCGAACCAATTCGGCCGAACGAAACGAGGACTTGTGCCACTTCATCTTCCCGAAGACCTCATGGTCAGTGTGTCCGGCGTCCGCGGACGTGTGGGCGAACCACTCACTCCTGAGCTCATAGCGGGCGTAGCCGCTGCCCTCGGTGTCCACCTCCGCGAGATAGAGAATGGGCGGACGATGGTGCTTGGCCGTGACTCGCGAGTCTCCGGGCCGATGTTCTCACGTGCCGTGACTGCGGCCCTCCAATCCGTCGGTTGTAACGTGGTCGACCTGGGTGTCGTCCCGACTCCGACGGTGCTCATGGCGGTTCGAGATTTGGGGGCAATCGGGGGAATCAGCGTTACCGCGAGTCACAATCCGGCCGAGTGGAATGCCCTGAAGCTGGTATCCAGTGAGGGGATCTTTCTGGACGCCGATCGGTCCATGCAGTTCCACACCTATCTGGCTGAGAAGGACCCTCCTCGTGCAGCCTGGGACGACCTCGGAGTTGTCACCCAAGATACAGAGGCTTGGTCCCGCCACTTCGCACGCATCCTCGAACTGCCTCAAATCGATGTGGAGCTGATTCGGGCCGCTCGTATCAAGGTGGCCGTCGACTGCGTCCATGGCGCAGGGGGACCGGTCATTACGGAGCTACTTGAGCATCTTGGGTGCGAGGTCGTCGGAATCGGAATGGAGCCGGACGGATGGTTCCCGAGAGATCCGGAGCCCACTGCGGCTAACCTCGCAGACCTCGCGAACCTCGTGTCTGAGAGCGGTGCGGCGATCGGACTCGCGATTGATCCGGACGTGGACCGCCTCTCGTTGGTTGACGAACTCGGGCGACCCATGGGTGAAGACCTGACCCTCGCGCTTGCCGCTGCCGCTGTCCTGCGGCGCACTCCGGGGCCGGTGGTGACGAATCTCTCGACGAGTCGTGTCGTCGAGGACGTAGCGGAAGCATTCGGTGCTGTGTGTGTGAGGGCACCGGTCGGCGAGGTCAACGTGGCCCGTCGGATGCAGCGGGAGAACGCCGTGGTCGGTGGAGAAGGGAACGGTGGCGTGATTCTTCCCGCGCTCCACCATACGCGTGACGCTCCGCTCGCTTCGGCCCTGATTCTTCAGCACCTCGCTGAAGAATCAGTTACGCCTTCGGAGGCGGCGGCTCGGTGGCCCTCCTACGACATCGTGAAAGAAAAAGTCTCCTTCCCGAGGGAAGCGCTCACCGACGGTTACGCAGCCTTGGCCGCGGATCTCGGTGCGGAAGCACGTGACGATTCCGATGGGCTGCGGCTCGAATGGCCATCGAAGAAGGCATGGCTGCATGTGAGACCGTCAGGCACAGAACCAGTCGTGCGACTCATCGCGGAGGCTCCCGACGCGGTGTCCGCACAGAGACTTGTGGATCGCGCCGGGGATCTGCTTTCTGGGGTGGTGTAGGCGAACATCTGAGGTGACATCTAGTTGTTGTTTGGGATCGCCCGACTTTCGGGTGCCAACGGACTGAACCCGGAGGACATACACCGATGTGCGGTATCGTCGGATACGTAGGACTGAGGGAAGCGACCCCCATATTGCTCGCCGGGCTAAAGCGCCTCGAATACCGCGGTTATGACTCGGCAGGAGTCGCGCTGCTGAGTGAGCAGGGTGTCGTCGCGACGAAGCGCTCCGGCAAGATCCGGGAACTCGAATCGGCGATCGGCGAGGATCCGTCCACAGCAACCTGTGGCATCGGGCATACTCGCTGGGCCACACACGGGGTGCCGAATCAGTTGAATGCTCACCCGCACCTGTCAAATGCCGGGGATATCGCCCTCGTTCACAACGGCATCATCGAAAATGCCGATGTGCTCAGGAGCCAGCTCGTGTCGGAGGGATACGAGTTCAACTCCGACACCGACACCGAAGTCGTCGTCCATCTGATCGACTCCCTGTGGAAGGATGGGGAGCCGATGGAGAATGCGGTCGCGGCCGCACTTCGGCGGGTCGTGGGCGCCTACGGTATCGCGGTGGTGTCTTCTCGGGACTCCGATAAGATCGTGGTGGCTCGACACGGCAGTCCACTCCTCATCGGAGTCGGCGAGTCGGGCGAAATGCTCGTCGGGTCCGATGCCGCAGCGGTGATCGAGCGGACGCGCGAAGTCGTCTACCTCGACGACGGGGACTACGCGGTCCTTACGCCGGACGGGTACCGGACCTTCCACGTGGAGGGGCACGAAGTCGAACGCGGCGTGCATCAGGTCACCTGGAATCTCGAGTCAATCGAGAAGGGTGCTTACGAGCACTTCATGCTCAAGGAAATCTTCGAGCAGCCAAGCAGTATCGCCGACGTTATGAGAGGTCGCCTTCTCCCGGACGACGGTAACGCTCGACTTGGTGGAATTATTGAGCATCAGTTCGATCTCGGCCGAATTCAGCGCATCATCGTTACCGCGTGTGGAACAAGCTGGCATGCCGGCCTCGTCGGTGAGTACATGCTTGAGGAACTCGCCCAGATACCGGTCGCAGTCGAATACGCTTCTGAGTTCCGGTACAGGAATCCGGTACTCGAGGAGGGTACCCTGGCGCTCGCGATCAGCCAGTCAGGCGAGACTGCCGACACCCTGGCCGCGCTCAAGGAGGCAGCCCAGCGCGGACTCACGACGATGGGGGTGGTCAACACTGTCGGGTCGACGATCGCCCGCCAGACCGACTTCGGCATGCATCTGCATGCTGGGCCGGAGATCGGAGTCGCCTCAACGAAAGCGTTCACGAGCCAGCTCGTCGCGCTCGCGCTCTTCACGCTCTTCATGGGCCGTCGACGTGGGATGTCTGCCGCGCAGGGCATCGACATCGTTCAGCATCTCCAGGCGCTGCCTGGCCAAATCGAGGAAGTCCTGAAGCTCAATGACGAAATCAAGGACCTCGCATCGAACTATGTGGAGGCTCAGAATTTCCTGTATCTGGGCCGCGGGTATCAGTTTCCGGTCGCTCTCGAGGGCGCATTGAAACTGAAGGAAGTGAGTTACATCCACGCCGAGGGCTATCCGGCCGCGGAAATGAAGCACGGACCGATCGCATTGATCGACGACGACATGCCGGTCGTGGTCCTCGCTCCGCGGGATCCGATTTATTCCAAGGTCGTTTCCAACATCGAAGAGGTGAGAGCTCGAGCAGGTCGCATCATCGCAGTCGTCAGTGACGACGCCCCCGAGCTCCAGGGCAAGGTCGATCACATGATCAAGGTCCCTCACACCCTCCCGCACCTTCTTCCGGTTCTCACGACGATCCCACTTCAGCTGCTAGCTTACCACGTGGCAGTGATGCGCGGTGCAGATGTCGATCAGCCGAGGAATCTGGCGAAGTCAGTGACGGTGGAGTAGAACAAAACAGCGAATTTAAAGGAGATAATTATTGAAGGGTTAGCAGTAATAGGATTTGTTTTTGGTTTGGCAGCACTAAGCAAAGTTGTATTGCTTGAAAAACAGTTGAAAAAAAAGGAGTTCTAGAACAGGACGATAAGAAAGAGTAATTCACTGTTCCAAAACACTCAGTAAACGTGGAGTTGAACAAAACAAGGAACCAGTGACTTAAAATGAATCAGACCGGAGACATTGAGCCGTGAAGGTCGTTCTGCAGCGAGTCACCCGCGCAGAGGTTCGCGTGGAGGGTGCCGTGGTAGGGTCAGCTGGGCGCGGTCATCTTCTTCTGGTGGGTTTCACGGAGGGAGACAGCGTCGAGGACGTTGCGTGGATGGCCGAAAAAGTCGTAGGCCTACGTGTTTTCCCAGATGACGAAGGGAAAATGAACCGCTCGTTGGCCGATGTGAGCGGAGATCTGCTCGTGGTCAGCCAGTTCACGCTCTACGGAGACACGCGAAAGGGGAGGAGACCCAGTTTCGTCGACGCGGCACGCTCCGAGGTTGCGGTGCTGCTCTACGAAGCTTTCGTTTCAGGGCTCCGGGAGAGGGCGTGTGGTACCGTGGAGACCGGAAAATTCGGTGCTGATATGGCGGTAGACCTGGTGAACGATGGGCCCGTCACGCTCATTTTGGAGCGGTAGCTCTGTGGGATCGGTCATGCGACTCGTTCTGGCTTCCCAGTCTCCGCGGCGAGCTGATGTGCTGCGCCAGCTGGGCCTTGACCCTGTGGTGCTCCCTGCCGATGTAGATGAAGCCCTTCGGGAGGGCGAGTCCGCCGAGGCGTACGTCGAGCGACTGGCCAAGGAGAAAGCTATGGCCATTGCGGCCACCGAGACCGACGCCTTGGTAGTCGGTGGCGATACGGTCGTGGTGAACGATGGTGAGATCCTGTCGAAACCGGATAGCGCTGAGGGTGCGGTCTCCATGCTGATGCAGCTTTCGGGCAGCGACCACGAGGTCCTGAGCGGCATTGCGCTCGCCGGTCCACGGGGCGTGGTCAGCACGGTGGCTCGAACGACCGTGCGGATGCGTCACTATGATGAGACAACGGTGAGGGCATACGTGGCTACAGGCGAGCCCTTCGATAAAGCCGGTGCCTACGGAATTCAAGGGCAGGGTGCGGCGTTGGTCGCATCGATCGGCGGCGACTACTATGCCGTGGTTGGTTTCCCCGTCGGAGCCTTCCTCGACCTCTTGGTTCGCGGTGGCTGGAGATTCGGTTTCGACGGTGTGAAAGCGGCGGACAACGACTGAGTCTCCATCGCCGGATTTTATGAGCACACCTGCAGTACTCGCGATCGATCAAGGCACCACGGGCACAACGTGCCTCGTAGTGGCTCAGGACGGTCGCATTCTTGGACGGGGATACTCGGAGTTCACCCAGCACTTTCCTCAGCTCGGATGGGTCGAGCACGATGCGCTCGAGATATGGGACGTGACGTGTCGGGTCGCGCGGGCCGCGCTCAACGACGCTACCGACGCCGCTGTGCAGTCGATCGGCATCACGAATCAGCGAGAGACGGTGGTACTGTGGGACCGCGAAACGCTTGAGCCGGTGCACCGGGCTATCGTCTGGCAGGATCGTCGCACAACCGACCTGTGTCGGGTACTAAAGACAGAAGGACATGAGGCCGAGGTGCGCAGACGAACGGGATTGGTACTCGATCCCTACTTCTCCGGGACCAAGGTGGCGTGGCTTCTGGAGCGCGCCCCCGAGCTCCGTGCACGTGCAGAGGCAGGTGAACTTGCCATGGGCACGATCGACAGCTGGCTGATCGCACGTCTTACCTCAGGCGCGTCTCATGTCACCGACCCCACGAACGCGTCGCGGACGCTCCTCTTCGGGCTTCAAGAGGCCGCTTGGGATCCCTGGGCACTTGATCTCCTGGGTATCCCTGACGCGATCTTGCCGACGGTCGTACCGAGTGCAGGAGACTTCGGGATGGCGGATGTGAAGCATCTCGGCATTGAGGTTCCCATCGGGGGGGTCGCGGGCGATCAGCAGGCGGCGCTCTTCGGACAAGGGTGCTGGACATCCGGTATGGCGAAAAACACCTATGGAACCGGAGCTTTTCTTTTGCTCCACACAGGAGCTGAACCTGTGGCCTCGAGCCACGGCTTGCTCACCACGGTCGCGTGTGACCGGAAGGGAGGACTCGCCTACGCGCTCGAGGGATCGGTCTTTATCGCGGGTGCGGCTGTGCAGTGGCTCCGTGATGGGCTCGGGCTTCTCGAGAACGCCGCCGAGTCTGAACAAATGGCCCAGAGTCTCCCCGATACCGGTGGGGTGAGCTTTGTGCCGGCGTTCGTGGGGCTTGGCGCCCCGTATTGGGAGCCGGACGCACGGGGTGCGATGTTCGGACTGACTCGTGGAACGACTCGGGCGCACCTCGTGAGAGCGGCCCTCGAGGCGATGGCTTTCGGTACAGCGGAGGTCCTGGAGGCGATGGAGGCCGACTCGGTTTCTGAGACCTCGGAATTACGCGTCGACGGAGGGGCTGCTCACAACGACTGGCTCATGCAGTTCCAGTCAGATCTGCTGGGCGCGCCCGTGCGCCGCCCTGCGATGGTTGAGACTACTGCCCTCGGAGCCGCGGGATTGGCGGGACTTCAGGCCGGTGTGTGGGCGTCTGCCGAGGACTTTCGTGAGGCCCAGGGCGAGGGTACACGCTTCGAGCCCGCGATGGGTTCTAGCGATCGCATCGCCCGCATGTCCGAGTGGAGGCGAGCGGTACGTGCGACGATCGGGTGGGCGAACGATGCGTCAGACCCGGGAAAGTTTGGCGGGTAGGGGATTTACCGGACTGTTCGGCATTGTGGATATCCCACTAGATTCACCGAGCCTGAAATACCCTTCGGGGAGTATAAAATGAAAAAGAATGGTCGATTCATGGTGGGCCTCGTCGGCGTCGCCGCGGTGGTCACCTACCTGATCTGGACTGGCGTCAGCGAAACGATGGTTTACTACCTGACCCCTATCGAATTGATGGAGCGCGTCGAAGCGGATCCGTCCTTCCACGACGTCGGCGTGAAGGTCGGAGGCATGGTCGTTCCGGGTAGCTACTCGCGAGTGAAAGGTGAACTCCTTCATGTATTTACGGTACATGACCTCGTAGATGACGCGATCACATTTCGGGTCGAGTATCGAGACGCCCTTCCTGATACGTTCACAGACGAGATCGAAGTCGTGCTCGAGGGAAGACTCCGAGCCGATGGGGTGTTTGAGGCGACCACGCTCCTCACCAAGTGCGGTAGCCGTTATGAAGCTGCGCCCGAGGATCTCATGACCGAAGGCGTCTCCTAGCAGATGACGATTCTCGGGGAGGTCGCTCTCTGGATGTCGCTCCCCGTTGCTGCGTGGGGCATGGTGCTCGGATACGCCGGCGGCCGGACCCAGCGGGGCGACCTCGTGCTCAGCGCAGAGCGGAGCATCTATGCGGTGTTCGGCCTGCTTACGCTTGCGTCAGCCGGGATCGTGGCGGCGTTTGTCGGCGATCGGTTCGAATATTGGTACGTGTCGAACTATTCCAACGCAGACCTCGAGATTTTCTACAAAATCACGGGTCTCTGGGCCGGACAGCGCGGGTCCCTGCTGTTCTGGGCGCTGATTCTCGGGTTCTTTTCGTGCATCGCGATGTACAGCAACAGGCGCAAGAATCGTGAGTTCATGCCTTATGTGGCTGGCGTACTTCAGACGATCCTCCTGTTTTTCATTGTGGTGCTGCTGTTCGCGGAGGTGAATCCGTTTGAACGACTACAACTGAACGGCATCCCGTTCACCCCGGCGGACGGGCAGGGGTTGAATCCTCAGCTCCAGAACTACTGGATGACGATTCATCCGCCCACGCTCTACCTGGGCTTCACTTCCTTCACGATCCCATTCGCATTTGCCGTCGCGTCGTTGCTCAACGGACGACTCGATGCACGCTGGATTCAGCTGACGCGCCGCTGGATTCTCACCAGTTGGCTATTTCTGTCCGTGGGAATCGTGTTCGGAATGCGCTGGGCGTACGAAGAGCTGGGGTGGGGTGGTTACTGGTTTTGGGATCCGGTCGAGAACGCCTCGCTTCTTCCATGGCTCACAGCTACTGCGTTCCTGCATTCGGTTCAGATTCAAGAAAACCGAGGCATGTTGAAGGTCTGGAATATGTCACTGGTCCTGATGACGTTCCTGCTTACGATTTTTGCCACGTTCCTGACAAGGTCCGGACTCATTGAGTCTGTGCATTCCTTCGCTCAGGAAATCAAGATCGCGTACATCTTCCTCGCGTTCATGAGTACTGTTCTGGTAGCGTGTATCGTGCTGATTCGGTACCGGCTCCCGCAACTGCGGTCCGAGAACCAGATCGAATCGTTTTTCTCACGTGAGTCAGCGTTTCTGTTCAACAACCTCATGCTGCTCGGCGCCGCCTTCGCAGTGTTGTGGGGGACGATGTTCCCGCTCATCTCAGAGGGCTTCACGGGCCAGCAGATCAGTGTGGGCCCGCCGTTTTTTGAGAGAGTGAACTTCCCAATCGGTTTGATTCTGCTCGGGCTGGTCGGCGTAGGGCCGGTGATCGCCTGGCGCAGAGCGACCCGGAAGAATTTGCAAAAGAACTTCGCGACTCCCGTGGTCGTGGGGCTCGTGACGGGCGCGGCACTCTGGTTCTCGGGTGCCAGGCATGAGCTGGCCCTCGTTACCTGGAGCCTGTCGGCGTTCGTGCTGACGGTGATCTTCACCGAATTCTGGAAGGGCACGCGTGCCCGAGCCCGCATCGAAGGGGAGGGTTACGCCCTCGCGTTCTACCATCTCATCAGCAAGAACCGTCGGCGCTGGGGCGGATATATCGTGCACGTCGGCTTCGTCAGCATGTGTGTGGCCTTCGCTGGGGCAGCTTACAACTCGGACGCGCGCTTCAATGTTCAGCCCGGAGATGTGGTCGAGGTAACCTCGCCGTTCGGACATTCATATCAACTGACGTATGAAGGGCTGTCCGTGTCGATTGGACGAGGTGAGCGCAACCTGCTCTGGCAGGCCATTGCGACCGTGTCTGTGTCTCAGGACGGGGTGCCGAAGGGAATTCTGATCCCGGAGAAGCGTCAGTATACCAACCGAAATACGCAGCCGATGACGGAGGTCGATATCCGCTCGACTCTCCGGGAGGACCTGTACCTGATCTTGTCGGCGACCAATGACATTCAGGGAGCGTTAGCGAATGACCCCGGGGCTCAGGGGATTGATCTCCAGGTGCTCATTAAGCCGCTCGTGAACTGGATCTGGATCGGTTGCATCCTGCTGGCGCTCGGCACCGTGATCGCTTTGTGGCCGAGCGTTGATCTGCGCCGAACCGCCGAGGTGGCGACAGTCGAACCGGCCGAACCCGCGTTAGCGGGAGCCGACTGACCGAGGAGACGAATTCATGACGCTCTACCTCGGTGTGGCGCTGGTTACAGCGGCCGTCGTGCTCTTCTTGCTTCAGCCAGTCGTGAAAGGCCTCCATGCATCCCTAGACCGCGAGGACGACGAACTTACGGAGACCGAGGCCCGCAAACGCGTAGCGTTGCTGGCGCTGAGAGACGTCGAATACGATTTCCTTTCCGGGAAGTTGGACCAGGAGGACTATCGTTCTCTGAAGGCTGATCTGACTGCCGAGGCCCTGGCCGCACTTGAGGCGGACGAGGCTTCTCGTACACGGGACCCCGCAGGGGACGCGGATGTCGAGGCCGAGATCGCCGCGATCCGCCAAGGACTTCGAGCCGGGACGGCGTGTTCTTTCTGCTCGTACACCAACGTGGACGGTAGTCGGTTCTGTTCGGCATGCGGTCAGGCACTCGCGGAGACTGCACCTACATGAGCCCCTCGGCGCCCTACTCTCCGAGCGGTGTGGATACAGATGCCCCGACCGAGAGTCCCACCTTGGAAGCAATCGACCTCGTGAGAGAGTACGGGCCCGTGACCGCTGTCGATGGCGTAGACCTTTCCCTGGACACGGGTGAGTTTCTGACGATCTTCGGGCCCAACGGAGCAGGGAAGACGTCCCTACTCGGTATGCTCGCTGGAGCGACCCGCCCGACCAGAGGAGAGGTCAAGATCTCCGGTCTTCCGATTTCCCTTTCCGAGCACGATTGGCGCTCGAAGGTCGGGATCCTGTCTCACCGGGGATTCCTCTATGCGCGGCTAACGGCCGAAGAGAATCTACGGTTCTACGGGGAACTGTTTGGCCTGGATGACCTCTCCGATCGCATCGCTGAACACCTGGAGCGAGTGGGCCTTGCGGATCGAGCCCGATTCGAGGTGCGACAGCTGTCGCACGGAATGCGCCAGCGACTCTCCCTAGCCCGCGCCCTGCTTCACGACCCCGACGTCGTCTTTCTCGATGAGCCCTACACGGGGCTCGATCCATCCGCCGCAGGCCTACTGCGCGGAGTCCTGAACGAGTTGAAGGACGGGCGCCGCACTGTAGTCATGGTTACGCACAACCTCACCGAGGGTCTGCAGATGGCTACTCGGGTGGCCATCCAGGTGGGTGGGCGTTTCGTGTGGGAGCAAGATGCAAGTGACATCGACTTCGCCGGCTTCGAACGGCAGTACCATGCGGTGGTGGAGGCGCGTTCATGAGCGCCTACTTCAGGCAGGTCTGCGCGATCGTGAAGAAGGATGTTCTTCTCGAGGTCCGCTCGCGAGATCGCATCACGGCGATGGGCGCGTTCGCCGTCCTGGCCGGAGTGCTCTTCAATTTCTCGATCGATACGACGACCACGCGCCCGCAGGACGTGGCGGCTGGCCTGATCTGGATGACACTGATCTTCGGAGGCCTGCTAGGCGTAGGCAGGACGTTTCACCTGGAAGCTCAGGATGGAGCGTTCCAGGGTGTCCTCACGTCTCCTGTGCCCAAGGATGCGATTTTCCTTGCCAAGGTGATCGCAAATTTCACGTTGCTCTACGCGGTGTCGCTGCTCGTTCTTGGTGTGTTTGCTCTGTTTTTCTCTCTGGACATCGGCCCGAACCTTCCTTGGATCATGGTGATCCTAGCTCTGGGTTCACTGGGCTTCGTGGCGCTCGCCACGTTGTTCGCGGCCGTTTCGACGGGAACGACGATGGGTGAGACTTTGTTGCCAGTGCTCGTTTTTCCGCTCCTCGTGCCCATGGTGGTGTTTGGCGTGGGCTCGACGGGGCGCCTCATGAATGGGCGTCCGTTCGACGAGGTCGAGGGGAATGTCAGAATGCTCGGAGCCTTCGCGTTTGCGGCTGTAGCCGCGGGGGCTGTGCTCTTCCGTTACGTCGTGGAGGATTGAATGTCGACCGCAGGTGTTCGTAGGGGTGCAACCGGATTCACGTTGCTTGGTCTCGCCGGACTTATTGGTCTCTTCTGGATGTCCTTCTTCTGGGTTTCGACCGAGGTGAATCAGGGCATAGTACAACGTATCTTCTACGTGCACGTGCCAGCCGCGTGGACGTCGTTTCTCGCCATCGGTATCGCTGCGCTGTGCAGCGGGGTCTACCTCTGGTTGAGGGACGAGAAACTTGACCGTGCTGCGGTGTGCGCGGCTGAGGGCGGCCTGGTATTCGCCACGATCGTCCTGCTGACCGGGCCGCTCTGGGGCAAGATCGCTTGGGGTACCTACTGGAACTGGGAGCCGCGCCTGACGCTGACTCTGCTTCTCTGGTTCGTCCTCGTTGGCTACTTCATGGTGCGAAACGCCACAGAAGACCCGGAAAAGGGGAAGCGATTCGCCGCGGTCGTCGCGATCGTCGGCGCGATCGACATTCCCTTCATTCATCTCAGCGTAATCTGGTTCCGCTCGCTGCATCCGGAACCCGTCGTGGCGAAGCCAGACGGTCCGACACTTCCAGGTGACATGCTTGCGACACTCATGGTCGGTCTCGGAGTGTTCACACTGCTCTTCTTTGGTCTCTTCCTTTTTCGCTACGCGCTCGAGGGACTTCGTTCTGAAGCCGATCTTCGCGCTCGCCGCCCAACCTCTTGAACCGCTCATGACACCTTCCATGATTCGCCGCGTCCTGTTTCTGGCAGCCGCGCTCGCCGCGGTGTGCTTCGTTGGTGCGGCAGATGTATCGGCGCTCCAGTCGCCCGCGCTCGGCCAGCAGAATCTTCGCCCCTATTGGCATGTCTTCGCGGCCTACGCAATCGTGATCATCGTCATTGGCGGATGGGTTGTTTCCATCGGTCGCCGTCTCCGCCAAGTCGAAGACCGGCTGGTCGATTGACCTCAGCGCGCGCTGTGATGCGGGCACTCATGTTACTGGTCGCAGTGTCTTTTCTTGGGCCTTCGCTACGTGCCCAGACTCCGACGATGCCGAGCACACTCCGGTATGGCTCGGGCCTTATGGATATTCCGGTATCCAGCGTCCTGCCTCACAGGCAGATCACGGGGACATTCTCCGGATTCTTCTCGCAGATCGGCCAGCGGGTGGAGATCGATGAGACTGGTCAGCCGTCCGGGTACGGCCCGGGCCGTGATGATTTTTTCACCGACGGCTCATTCGCGATCGGTCTATACGACCTCGCGGAGGCTGGCATCACGATGCAGTCCCTGGCGGGTGCCGACGACGGAGGGAACGTCTGGGGACTCTTCGGCCGAGTCCGCCTCTGGGAGCCGGTCGATCAGGGGTTGGGATTCGCTGTGGGTGGACGGTACCTGACCAGTCCCACCTTCGGGGACGATGTGGTCTATGCGCCGGGCCGCCTTGGCTTTGCCGACGACCGGCTCCGCGAGGGCTACACTGGTGTGCGTGGAATACACTCGAATGTGTCGATGTATGCTGTGGCCACCGCCTATCTGCGCGGGTACGACGGGGGCGTTCTGCCCGAAAATGACATGACGTTCTCTGCCGGATATGGCGGCGGGATGTTCAGCGAGGGAGGGGAACTCGATTTCTACTCCGACGGGCACGCCAACGGCTGGTTTTTCGGGACCGCCCTTCATGTTGGGATGGGGCAACGGTCTCAGTTGACGGTTATGGCCGAGCACAACGGCTTCGACATCAATCTCGGCGCCCAATACGAGTGGGCTGGGGTGCGTGTCGGTGTCCAGTACCTTGCAGCGAATCACGAGTGGCCGACCGCGGGGCATGCCTCCGAGTACCAGAAGCCGAAATTCGGCATCCTTGCCTCTATCGCAATTTGTCCGAATGAACCTGGCCTGCGATGTCGCCCCCGGATGATGCAGCGGACGGAACCTGATACGATCTTCATACCTCCGCCTCCGCCGGACACGGTCATCCTCCGAGTCGCGGATAGCAACGCTCCTGTATTGCAGGGAACACCAGCCGAGGTCTGTCTGGCAACGGGGCAGAATATTGCGGTCGAAGTCACAGCAGCCGGGGACACGTTGCTGGGGGGAGCCAAGATCCCCATTCGTCAGCTACGACCGGCGCTCGTCTTTGCCGGCGCGTATGCGGGAAACGCATTTTGGTACCAGGACCGTGAGGTCATCATTTTCGAGGGCGGTGATTTTGGCCCGTCCGACGACACCTTCCCGATTGACTGCAACCAGATTTTGCGTGTTGGGGTGTACCAGGGGGTCTCGGTGTTCGCGGTGATCAACTCCGCGCGCCCATTCAACGTCATCTTCATTCCAGTGCGACCGGGGGTCTGGCATCGGTACGAGCGGGGGCTCAGGCTAGCGCCCCAGCCGTCAGATCTCGACTGAGGAGCGAGCTAGCGGGCGACGCGCTGCTCGAGTACTCGATTGCTTGCGTTTAGAACCGCTTTCACTGCCGCACTGGGCAGGTCGGTTTCCAGCTCACACGGTGCCGCACCCAGTAATTGATAGGTATCGACCCCTGCGCTCCCGTGGATCCGGGTCACCACGACCCATCCGTCGAAGGCCTTCACGGCCTTCACGCCAATCACTTCGAGCTCAATCTTCTGCGTGCGCTCGCCCTCCGTGCTGGCGAGCATCGCGATGAGCGCCGCTTCAGACGCGGCTTTGATAATGCTTTGCTGTGTCTCAAGGCACGAGACGGTCCGCTCGTACGATTCTCCTCTCCATTCGAGCCTAACTGAGACCCGTCCAGAACCGTCAGGCGTCGTCACATGTTCAAGGCCGTCAAACCGAAGGCGAGAGTGAGCTGATTTGATCGTTTCCATTCGTTCTGGTTGTGGGACTGCGGGGCGGGGAGGGGAGACAATCCCAACCTGCGTCGGGCGCGTGACTGCTCGCAAGTCACGGTGCAATGCGCCTGCCTCCGGCCGACGAATCAGCGAGCCATCAGATCTTCAGGGACGTCGGCTAGCCGATCCACATCGGTCATCGGGTCGAGCAAGGAAACGGAGAGGCCTGCCCGGCCGGCCCGTTCCAGCGTAGAGTCGAGTACCTCGCGAGTGCTCCAGGGGATGTCCTCGAATAGCAGCGGGTGCTCATCGTCGAGCGCGACGAGGTAATACCCACCGTCGGTAGCCGGACCGAGGACCGCGTCAGCCCCTTCCAGCGCAGAGAAGGCCTTCAGGACCGTCGCGCGATCGAGATCGGGGATGTCGGTGCCGACGATGCACACGGAGTCTGCATCGACCAGACCTTCTCGGACTGCTTGTGCCATGCGGTCGCCCAGGTCTCCTGTGGATTGTGTTCTGAATTCGAGCCCTCGGGGATCGAGCCAGTTCTGTACCTCGCGCATCGATTCCTCGTCTGCAGAGGCTAAGTACACTATTAGGCGAAAGGGCCCGCCTCGGAGCGAATCCACGCTGTTGCGTCCCATCCTCCGATAGATCCTGACGGCTTCGTTGGACCCAACGTCCGCGGCGAGTCTCGTTTTCACGCGCCCTGGGAGCGGCGCCTTGGCGAAGACGATCACCGTGCGGTTTCCGCTACGCTGAGGGCGATACCAGCGGCTCAGCCAGCCAGGATCGACGCCGGCTCGGAACAAGGTCACGAGCAGGCTGTTTCGAGCGGCTGTCGCGAGGGGAAATCCCCTTGTATATCGACGGGCACTGGTGGTGATCACGGCCTCGAGCGGTATGCGCTGCGCTACGCGCTTCAGACGATCGACAATGCCGACATCCTCCATGATCGGCCAGTCTGGGTACCCGCCTACCTCTTCGTACAGCTCACGCCGCAGCAAGAGCCCTTGATCTCCGTAGACCAGTCCGAAGAGTCGTTCGCGCCATCGCTGGCCAGCCTCGATCAGCCGATACACACCGCGGGACCCCGCTAGTGCGAACTGGAGATAGGCGAACGCGCCGGAGGGGCCATCCGATACGAAGCGAGCGATCTCAGCACACGCGTCTGCGTCGACTCGACTGTCGGCGTGCAGGAACAGGAACCAACTCCCCGACGTAGCGTCGGCCCCTGAGATCAGCTGAGACCCACGCCCCTGCCGGCACGAAATCGAGCGGGCACCCCACTGCTCGGCGATGGCAAGCGTGCCGTCTCTCGAACCTCCGTCCGCAAGGACCACCTCGATGCTGAGCATCTCGCCCAGGTCACGCAGGTCGCCGAGGAGTGCAGTCAGGCAACTCGCTTCGTTCAGCGTGGGTATCACCACGCTCAGTGTCGGCCGCTTGGTGTTCAATTCCCCGTATCGTTCAGTGTCCAGTCGTACTCGAAGAATTCAATCTTGGTGTCCGGGTTACTGAGCAGTGCCGCAACGTCGGTCGAGGTGTACCGAGCGAAGAACTCGCGCAGCCCTTCCTCTCCTCCGAAGTCATCTCGAAACCAGTCGAGCACTTGGTTCAGGCGAATTGTACTTCTCTCGACCGAAAAGTGAGCTGGTGTGTCGATAAGCCGCGCTACTGCGCGGTCGAGTTGGGCGTCGAGCGATTCGGCCTGGTAGGCTTCCGGCCAAAGCACAGGACAGCTTACAGCAGCACAGTTCACCGCAAAGTGAATCCGCGGGTCCCCCATGGGGCGTATGATTCCGTGTTCCATGTCATCTTGGGACCGATCGACGCCGGCGATTCGACAGTGAGCGGCACTGAATACATCCGGAATTTGCCACACCGAGTTCACCGGACGGCCCGCTACCGAGTTGCGAATACGCGACAGGAGCCGCCCGTCTTTGGCAATCGGGTAGTTGTCTGCGACCAGACTGAGCATGCACGCATTGTAGGCGTTGATCCAGAAGGCCAGCTGCTCCTCGCGGGATGCCGCCTCAATCGCCTCGGCCTCGACGTCCCCTAGCGAGCTCAGGTACTGCGCGAGATCGGCCCGCAGCGCCACCAGCTGCGCGTAGTCGACGGCCGGCTGTGACACGACCTCGGCGAGGATCTCGGAGAAGGGCTGGTGTGACGGAAGAGTCTGGGCTTCCGTATGGATCGGCCTCAGAAGCGCGAGGGTCGTCAGCCCCACGACGGCTGCTGAAGCTCCTGGAACCTTCACGCCAAGTCGACGAGCGATTGCGGGGAGAAAACTGAGTAGAATCAACAGCGCGCCCGACAGGAGGACTCGGAGCAGCGCCTCACGAGATGCCTCGCGAGACCCGGCAAGCAGAGCATCGGCGAACATCGTATACACGATCGTACCCGGCAGAATTCCGATCGCGGTGGCGATCGCGTAGGTGCCCCAGGAGATGCTCGTTAGGCCCGAACCAAAGTTCAGCGCATTGAATGGGACCACCGGGATCAGTCGAAGCGAAAGGAGTCCCTGGAATCCGTGGCTTTCCGCTGCTCTGTCGAGGGCGTCGAGTCGACTCCCTCCGATATGTTTCACGCCGTCTCTCCCCAGCATCCGGGCGATGCCGAACGCTGCGTTCGCTCCGAGATTCGCACCGATCGTGGTGTAGAGCGAGCCCTGAACGACGCCGAACATGGCTCCCCCCGCCAGCGTGAGAATGGACCCCGGTATCGCAAACGCGGTCGCGAACGTATACGCCGCGATGTAGAACAAGGGCGCTGCCCGTGACGCACGGAGCCAGCTGATGGCGAGGTCGATACCGTCCCGGCTCAGGTAGGATCCCAGTGGGGTGAAGGCCACCAGGAGGCCGCCGCTCGCGATCACGCCCACGAGAGCGACGAGTCGCAGTAACGACCCTCTCGAACGGGTTACTTCAGCCATGAGATCACCTTGCGAAGAATGGTCCCGCTCATGCCTTCCAGGCGCGCACGCTGATACGCGTCCGAGGTCCGCTTCAGGACTTCTACCATCGTCGGGTAGGGGAAAATGGTCGTCGAGATATCCGACAGTTTCAGTCCGTTCTTTTTGGCCAACACCAGCGGCATCAACAAGTCTCCGGCATGTGATCCCATGATCGTGGCCCCGAGGATGCGTCCCTTCCGGTCAGCCGAGATTTTCACGAAGCCGCGCGCAGTCCCGTCCACGATCGCCCGGTCCAGGTCGTCGAGGCCGTACCTGTAGGTCGTCCCACCGATCTGTTCGGCTTCGGCTTGCAACAGGCCCACATGCGCGATCTCCGGGTCCGTGTAGGTGACCCACGGGACCGTCCCGTAATCGACCTTCGTGGTGCCGGGTAGCAGCGAATTGCGGAGTACGGTTTTGGCCATGTATTCGGCGACGTGAGTGAACTGAAGTCCTCCTGTGACGTCGCCGGCAGCCCAGACCGTGCGACTGCTGGTGCGAAGCCCCCGGTCTACCACCACAGCTCCCCGCTCGGTGCGAACCCCCGCCTTCTCGAGGTCCAGTCCCTCCGTCGCGGGACGTCGTCCGGTCGCCACCAGTAGTTGGTCCGCCGAAATACGTTCCCCCGAAGCCGTGAGCAGCACCTTCTTCCCGTCTTCCACCGTGACTTGGGTCACTTTGGTGTTCAACCGGACGTCGATCCCCTCCGACCGCAGGATCGTCAGCAGGGCGTCCGCTACATCTCGGTCTTCCTTAGGAAGGATGCGATCGGCCATCTCTACGACGGTCACGGACGCACCGAGCCGGGAAAGCATCTGTGCCATCTCGAGCCCGATCGGACCCGCGCCGAGCACGGCGATCTGGTCGGGCAGCGAATCAATCTCGAAGAGCCGGTGATGGTCGAGGTATCCCGCTTCGGCCAGCCCGGGGATCGCGGGTGCTACCGGAATCGCTCCAGTCGCAATCACGAAGCGTTTGGAGCGCATCCGTCCTACGCCCTCGACGTCCACTTCGTGGGGCGAAAGGAACCGTGCCGCCCCGAAATGGACATCCACGCCCATCTCTCTGAAGCGCTCGGGATCGTCGTGGTGTTCGACGACTCCCCGCGCCGCCCGCATGCGCGCCATGACGTCGGCGAAGGCATGCTTCGGTGCGGCTGAGGTAAGACCAAGATCGTCGGCATTGCGCATCGCGTGGGCAAGCCTGGAGGACGCGATGACTGCCTTGGAAGGAACACAGCCGGTCCACAGGCAGTCTCCGCCTAGCGCCGCCTTCTCGACCAGACCAGAACGCACACCGAGGTATGCACCCCCGGCGGCGGACACAAGGCCCGCGGTGCCTCCCCCAATGGCGATAAGGTCGTATTCCTGTGCCTTCATGAATGCGGTTTCCGGGTTTGGCCGTTGATCGTGGTTGGATTCGGGCGGTGCGTAGGATGTGCCGTCGCAATCGTCGCGTTCCGGGAGCCAATGCGCCAATCCACGGTCGTGTTCCGCGCACGGATCGGCGGTTCGGACGGGGCGGCCTGATCAATCGCCAAGGCTGTCCCTTTGAAGCATTCCGTCGTCCCGCGCCCCACAGTAGGTTCTGGGCGTTAAGGCGGGGTCCCGACGGACTTTCGCTTTCTCTTCGGGTTCTGTACTTTGCTCTCCAGATCCCGGAACTACCTAGTATCAGGCGAACGGAGGCAAGATGGCGACGGCGGAAATGGCTGGAAAGAAAGGCGAGGCCCAGAAGAAGAAGGCACTCGATACTGCGCTCACGCAGATTGAGCGTTCGTATGGCAAGGGCGCCATCATGCGGATGGGTGAGGATGGTGGTCCTCCGGCGATCGAAGCGATCCCTACAGGAGCGATCAATCTCGACGCCGCGATCGGGATTGGTGGAATTCCGCGGGGTCGCATCAGCGAAATTTATGGCCCGGAGTCGTCAGGAAAGACGACGATATGCCTCCAGGTGATCGCCAACGCACAGCGGTTGGGCGGAGTCGCTGCGTTCATCGATGCTGAGCACGCACTCGACATAGGGTACGCGCGGAAGCTCGGGGTCGACGTCGACAATCTGCTCGTCTCCCAGCCGGATACTGGTGAGCAGGCGCTTGAAATTGCCGAGGTCCTGATCCGGAGCAACGCGATCGATGTTGTCGTAATCGACTCCGTCGCTGCGCTGGTGCCCCGCGCCGAAATCGAAGGTGAAATGGGTGACAGCCATGTCGGGTTGCAGGCACGGCTGATGAGCCAGGCGCTCCGCAAACTGACAGGTGCCGTAAACCGGTCGAACACCTCGGTCATCTTCACGAATCAGATTCGTGAGAAGATCGGCGTAATGTTCGGAAGCCCTGAGACCACATCGGGCGGACGGGCCCTGAAGTTCTATGCCTCGGTGCGCCTCGACATCCGTCGTATCGGCGCCATCAAGGATGGCCAGGACATCACTGGAAACCGGACGCGCGTAAAGGTGGTGAAGAACAAATGCGCACCACCGTTCAAGCAGGCTGAGTTCGACATTCAGTACAACGAAGGCGTGAGTCACGCCGCGCTGCTGGTGGATATCGGCGTCGAGCACGAAATCGTCGACAAGTCCGGTTCATGGTTCTCGTATGGAGATCTTCGGTTGGGACAGGGTAAGGAGAACTCGAAAGTCTTCCTGCTCGACAATCCGGATATTGCCATGGAAATCGAGGTGCGTGTCCGTGAGGCGCTCGGATTGGGACCGTTGAAGGACGATCCCTCTGCCAATGATACGAAGGCGAGTGCAGATGGGGCTGCGGAGGTGTCCGCTACCGACTGAGTTCGGATCCGTAAGAAGCCTCGGGGGCCCCGGACGACAGATTCGTCCGGGGCCCTTACCTTTGGCGTCACCTCTACCTCCTGAGCGGCCTGAGCCGCTAATGATGCAATGAAGACTGCCGACATTCGCAGCCGCTTTCTCGAATTCTTCAAGGAGCGCGGACATGAGGTGCATCCGAGCGCATCCCTTGTCCCGAGCGATGACCCGACGTTGCTCTTCACGAATGCTGGGATGGTGCCCTTCAAACGGGTATTTCTCGGGCAGGAAGATCTGGGCTACAAGCGTGCGGCCTCATCCCAGCGCTGTGTTCGCGCCGGGGGGAAACACAACGACCTCGAGGAGGTCGGCATCACGACGAGGCACCACACCTTCTTCGAGATGCTCGGCAACTTTTCGTTCGGTGACTACTTCAAGACCGAAGCGATCAGGTTTGCGTTCGATCTTTTGACGAAGGAGTACGGCCTCGATCCAGAGCGTCTGTACGCCACTGTTCATCACACCGATGACGAGGCGGCTCAGCTATGGGCCGAAGACATCGGACTACCTGCAGAGCGGATCTATCGGCTGGGAGATAAGGACAATTTCTGGCAGATGGCCGATACCGGTCCATGCGGGCCCTGTTCAGAGCTGCACTACGACCTGCGCGAGAATCGCACGCCGGTGGCCAGCAGTGAGGAATTCGAGGAACTCAATGAGTCAGGCCAGATCGTAGAGCTTTGGAACCTGGTATTCATGCAGTTCGACCGAGACCCCGACGGGACGCTGCACCCGCTTCCGGCTCCTTGTGTCGACACCGGACTTGGGCTCGAGCGGGTGGCTGCTGTGCTGCAAGGAGTGGATTCCAACTACCACACCGATCTCTTCGAGTCGATTCTCGAGCGGGTCGCGGAGTTGGTTGGCCGCCCTTACGATCGTGCCGCCGAAGAGGGGGTCAGCTATCGGGTGCTCGCTGATCACGCGAGGGCCGTGGCGTTTCTCCTTTCGGACGGGGTATACCCGGCGAATGACGGTCGCGGTTATGTCCTCCGCAGAATTCTTCGCAGAGGTGTGCGACACGCCTGGCTGCTGGGACGCAGGGAGCCGACGTTGGTGGGCGTGGTCGGAGCCGTAATCGACACGATGCGCTCGGCCTACCCGGAACTCGAAGAGCGTCGGGAGCACATCGAAAGTGCCACCCGAGCCGAAGAGGAGCGTTTCCTTTTGACGATCGAGGGCGGCATGCAGCGGTTTTCGGAACTCGCGTCAGGTGACGGAGGGGAGATCCCAGGGGAAGAAGCCTTCAAGCTCTATGATACCTTCGGCTTCCCGCTGGACCTCACGCAGCTCATCGCGGAGGAGAAGGGATACTCGGTCGACGTACTTGCTTTCGAAACCGCACTTGAGGCGCAGCGGGCCCGGTCACGAGCCGATCGCGCCGCCGGGAGTGTCGGCGGTGTGGTAGAGGACAACGGTGAAGGGTGGACGACGCTCGGGAACGGCGAACAAGCGTTCGTCGGATATGAGTCACTCTCCGTGGAAACGACGGCCCTTCGCTACAAGGATACGGCCGCTGGTCTGGGCCTTTTGCTTGCTGAGAACCCGTTCTACGTGGAGAGCGGCGGACAGGTTTCTGATGGTGGCACTGTCCAGGGGCAGGGCTGGTCCATGGAAGTGGAACGGCTCGCAAAGGTACTGGGCGGCACTGCTGTCTTCGGCAGGGTCAAGGGCTCCTTCCCTGGTGAGGCTCGCACACTGACGGTCCGCGCTGAGGTGCCGCGCGGCTTACGCAACGACACGGTTCGCAACCACACTGCGACTCACCTGCTGCACGCGGCGCTCCGCTCGGTCCTCGGCGACCACGTCGCTCAGAAAGGATCGCTCGTTGCTCCGGACCGACTTCGCTTTGATTTCGCCCACAACGCTCCGATGACCGATGAGGAGCGAGGCAAGGTTGAGTCGATCATAAATGACGAAATCTGGGCCAATCATCCCGTCCAAATTGCGACCCGATCATATGACGAGGCAGTCGCGGCAGGAGCGATGGCCCTTTTCGGTGAGAAGTACTCTGATGTGGTGCGCGTGGTGAATGTCCCGGGGGTGAGCATGGAACTCTGCGGCGGAGTGCATGTCCGGAGTACGGGTGACATCGGCCTCTTCCGCATCGCGGGTGAGTCCGGGGTGGCCGCTGGAGTGCGCCGGATCGAAGCCCTGACGGGTCGGGGCGCTCATGGATACTTCGCCGAACAGGACCGGACGCTTCGCGAGGCCGCAGTCGCGTTGAAGACGCAGCCCGACAGCCTCGTTAGACGGGGGGAGGAATTGCTCGCAGAGAAGGCCGAACTGGAATCGCTCCTGGACGAACTGAGACAGGGCGGTAATGGAGGAGAGTCCGTCATTCTCGAGGAAACAGTTGCGATCGACGGTGGTGGCTCGAGCTCCTATCGCGGAGTCCGATTGCGCGCTCGCGATATCGACGACGCGAGGAAGTGGGGCGACGCGTTCCTGGCGGCAGGCGAAAGTGGTGTGGCTGTGCTGGCAGCGGAGTTGCCGGGGGACAAGAAGGCTTTGTTCGCCTTCGTAACCGACGATATGATCTCTCGTGGGGTTAGTGCTGACGCAGTTGTGAGGGAGGTTGCGGCGCTCGTGGGTGGTCGGGGAGGAGGTCGACCGCACATGGCTCAGGCGGGTGTGGAAGATCCTGCCCGCTTGGACGAAGCTCTGAATGCGGGTGCCGTCGCGGTGCGCACGCTACTGGGCGGCGAGAGCGCGTAGCGTGATCGATTCCGCCTGGTTCGAAGCGCGCCGACCGCGCCCGCCCGCTGGCCTGAGCCAGGCGATGGCGCAGGCAGTTGGTGCTGCGCGGACCGAACAAAGTGAGGGTGGCCCGAGTGGAACGGATTCCATCCGTCTCAGCAATGAGTGTGCGCTGGGGCCAGCCGCCGGTGACCTTCTCAAGGCAGCGGGAGCAGCGCTAGGGCCAGACCGGAATAGTGCATTCTCCCTCCTCGCGGCGGATGGCCTTCTGACGTATGCGTGTGAAGTTGCGCTTGATTCCGGCGACCCGGTGATGGCCATGCGAAGGCTTCTCGCAGACGTGTCCTCGTCATGATTATCCATGATGCGAACTCGCTCGTGGATATCCACAGCCATCTGGTGCCGGTTGTCGATGACGGTGCGAAGCACCTTCCCGTATCCGATCTGCCGCAATCTCCTCATATCATAGATCCGATTCGGGGCATGATTCGCAGGCGCGATATCCGACCTGCACGGCAGAGCCGATGAGTGCGCGGGAAGCGGTGGCTCCGCATCTGGCAGAGCCCCACGCTGTGACCGCCGCGGTCATCGAATCAATGCCTGAAGCGATCGATCAGCTAGCCGACAGGATCTCCGCGACAGTTGATTCCGGAGGTACGCTTTTTTTCTGCGGGAATGGCGACTCAGCAGCGGATGCGCAGCACCTCGCCGCCGAGTACGTCGTACGCTTCACGAGCGACCGCCGGCCCATCGCTGCGCTGGCCCTCACGACGGACCAGTCCGTCCTGACCGCGTCCGGTAACGACTTCGGATTCACGTCGGCCTTCGAACGGCAGGTTCACACTCTTGGCCGGAAGGGAGATCTCTTGGTCATGCACTCCACGAGCGGAGACTCGGAGAACCTTCTGCGGGCCGCGTCAGCTACGCGCGAGATCGGTGTGGAAACCGCAGCGTTGCTTGCTCGAGATGGGAGAAGGCTGCTGGGTGTCGTGGATTTCGCACTCGTCGTCCCCACCGAGTCCACCGCACGAGCTCAGGAGATGCACCTTTTGATCGGGCACATCGTCTGTGACATCGTGGAAGAAGCTCTCTCCGGATGAATGGGCTGAGACTGGCTCCACCTCAGGCAGTCGTGTGGATTACGCAGACACTTGAGGATTCCCAATTCGAGACATGGGCTGTTGGCGGTGCGGTGCGGGACGCTCTGATCGGCCGAGCATCGGGAGATTGGGATATCACGACCCAGGCGACACCCTCGGAGGTTCGCAGGCTTTTCCGTCGGACCGTGCCGATCGGCATCGAGCACGGCACGATCGGAGTTATCGCGCGCGATGGTGTGATGTACGAAGTGACGACGTTTCGGAGAGACGTTGAAACGGACGGTCGACATGCTGTCGTGGCCTTTGCCGATACCCTCGACGAGGATCTCGGGAGGCGGGACTTCACCATCAACGCCATCGCGTGGCACCCCCTGACCGACGCCTTCGCTGATCCGTTCGACGGTGCGAGCGACCTGGAGCAAGGAACCGTGCGGACCGTAGGAAGTCCGAATGAGCGCTTCCGAGAGGACTACCTGAGAATTCTTCGCGGATTCCGTTTTGCCGGGCGTTTCGACTTCGACATCCACGAGGATACCTGGTCCGCGTCGTGCGATCTGGTGCCGCAGCTCACGTCACTGTCGCCCGAACGGATCCGCGAAGAGTTGCTCAAGATTCTGGCCACGCACTCGCACCCTAGCCGAACACTCGAATTGTATCGCGCCTCGGGTGCGGTCGGTGTGCTGTTCCCTGAACTCGAGCGCCTCTCGGTCCCGGAACCGAAGTCCGCGCCAGGGGAAACCTCGGTCGAGTGGAAGGGTGCACTCGCCACGATAGACGTGCTCCCCGTGGGCCGGCCTCATCTTCGCCTTGCCGGGTTGCTTCGGGGGCTGTCGCCCGATGAAAGCGCCGCGATCCTAGTTCGGTTGAAGCTCTCGAACATCGTAACCGATGCAGTCGCTCGGCTGGCTGCCGCTTCGCCACTCCCGGGGGCCGATGAGACGGACGCCGATGTGCGGCGTTGGTTAAGCCGCCTTGGCGCTGACCGCATGACTCTCGTAGCGAGGCTCGATCTCGCCGAGGCACGCACACACTCAGGAGCGGAACCCCGGCCGGCCGCCATCGTGGAGCGCTGGCAGAGGGCTCGGGCCATCCTTCGGAGCACGCCCCCGCTCACGGTAGGGGCCCTGAAGATCGATGGTAGAGGACTTAGGGCGATGGGGTTGAAGCCAGGGCCTATCTTCGGTGAGATCCTCGACCAGCTGCTGGAGGAGGTGTTGGAGGAACCAGTGCTGAATGAACGGACGGCTCTCGAACGCCGGGTGGCTGAGATCAGCGCACAGCGGAGGTCTGATGGCTGATCTCGATCTCTTTGCGGGAGACGGGCCGTCCAGTTCAGGCGCCGGCAGCGAAACCCATGGGTCGGCGGATATGTCAATCGACAGGTCGGCTCCTCTCGCGGCCCGAATGCGACCTCGGACGCTCGATGAGTTCCGTGGCCAGGATCACCTTCTTGGGTCGGGGCGAGCCGTCCGAGCGATGCTCGCCTCCGGACATGTAAGCAGCATGATTCTCTGGGGACCGCCGGGTAGCGGAAAGACGACACTCGCCCGGCTCGTCGCGGCGGAATCCGGGGTCATGTTCGTGCCGTTCAGCGCGGTCACTGAAGGTGTGGCTCGAGTTCGCGAGATCATTGGCGAGGCAGGGCAGCGCCTGAAGGCCACGGGCCGACGGACGATACTCTTCTGCGACGAGATTCATCGTTTCAACAAGGCGCAACAAGACGCATTTCTACCCCATGTCGAGGCCGGGACGATCATTCTGGTCGGGGCTACCACCGAGAATCCCTCGTTCGAGATCGTTCGCCCGCTGCTTTCTCGTGCTCCGGTATACCTGTTGGAGGCCCTTCAACCCGACGAACTCGAATCGATTCTCCGGGATGCGCTCTCGGCTGAGCATGGTCTGGCCGACTTGGGCGTCGAAGCGTCTGATGAAGCCCTTCGCTTTATTGCCGAGGCCGCGGACGGAGACGCCCGGCGCGCCCTCGGAGTGCTGGAGGCCGCGGCCCAACTCGCAGGTGCTGGCGGTGACCTTGGAGTCGAAGCGGCTCGTGAGGCCCTGCAGCACCGCTTCGCGACGTACGACAAGAGCGGGGAAGAGCACTACAACCTCATCTCAGCCCTTCATAAGTCGATTCGGGGCAGCGACCCGGATGCGGCGCTGTACTGGCTCGCCCGGATGATCGATGGGGGAGAGGACCCGCTGTACATCGCTCGCAGGCTTGTCCGGATGGCGGTTGAAGATATCGGCCTGGCCGATCCGGCGGCACTCACGAACGCCATTGTGGCACGGGAGGCGTACCAGTTTCTCGGATCACCGGAGGGTGAACTCGCGATTGCCCAGGCCGCGTTGTATCTCGCCACGGCACCGAAGTCGAACCGGGCCTATGCGGCGTGGAAAAGCGCGAAGAGAAGGGCTCGCGAGACTCCATCGGCCCCCGTCCCGTTCCACATTCGAAATGCTCCGACGGGCCTCATGAAGGACCTTGGGTACGGGAAGGGCTATCAGTACGATCCGGAGTCTGAGGACGGAATTTCCGACCAGACCTACCTGCCGGAAACGCTTTCTGGGGAGCGGTATTACGAACCGGGACGCTTCGGCTTCGAGAAGACCATCCGAGAGCGTCTCAAGTGGTGGGGAGAACGGCGCGGAAGTCTCGAGATTCCGGGTGATCAGAAAGGCTCAGAGGAAGCGTGATCGCCCCTATGGACCGATGGCTTCCTTGGGTATCGTTCAGGGGTACTCCTCTCGGGAATCGGTCCTGCCTGGACCGGAGGTGAACGATCCCGACGCAACTCATCGATCTTCAGACTCCTGTTGACCGGGTCGTCCTCGTCGGCGCCCCTTCACGGACGCTGTCCCGCGATCTTGCCGATGAACATCTGCTCGAACTGGGCCGCCTCACGGACACAGCCGGTGGCGAGGTTGTTGGCGAACTCACGCAGCGCGTGCATTCGCCGCACGCGCGTTTCTATCTAGGGGAAGGGAAGGCGAAGGAACTCAAGGCGCTTGTTGAGGAAGCCGAGGCTGACCTGGTCGTCTTCGACGAGGAGCTGAGTCCTGCCCAAGGAAAGAATCTGGAGCAGCTGATCGACGTCAGGGTGATGGATCGCTCTGAGCTGATCCTCGACATCTTTGGGACCCGTGCAAGATCTCGAGAGGCTCGCATGCAGGTCGAGCTCGCCCAGCTTCAGTACTTACTTCCTCGTCTTAGTCGGATGTGGAAGCACCTGTCTCGGATTCGAGGCGGAATCGGTCTCCGCGGGCCCGGTGAGACGCAGCTGGAAACCGACCGTCGGTTAATTGGGACCCGAATCGGCGAACTCCGTCGTAAGCTGAAGGCTGTAGCCAAGGCACGGGCTGTTCAGCGACAGGGACGGGAAGGCTCGTTCAGAGTTTCGCTCGTCGGGTACACAAACGCTGGGAAGTCTTCGCTGCTGCGGGCGCTGTCTGGGTCGGATATTTTCGTAGAGGATCGGCTGTTCGCGACCCTCGATTCGGCCACGCGCAGTGTCTCTCTCGGGTCGGGCCTTGAGGCACTGATCACCGACACAGTCGGCTTCATCCGGAAGCTTCCCCACCACCTGGTTGCCTCATTTCGCTCGACCCTGGAGGAGGCTCAAGAAGCGGACGTGCTACTCCACGTCATCGATGCCTCACACTCCGACTGGGAAGAACAGCGCGCGGTTGTGCTTGAGGTTCTCCATGACCTTGACCTCGACAAGCGTGAGAAGATCCTCGTGTTCAACAAGGTGGACCGGATCACGCATCAGGAGGAAGATGCCTTGAGCGTCCGTATTCGCTCCCTTGATCCGACGCCGGCCGTTTTCGTCTCGGCACACGATCCAGACACGCTCGAGGCGCTCTGCGAAACACTTCGCGCCCGGGTTCGGGGGCGCATGGCGAGTGTCATCGTGACAATTCCTGTGTCCGATGGAGAGACGATCGCGACCGTCTACCGAGAGGGCGAGGTTCGGCACCGAACGGACGAGGGGATGGAGGTTTTGTTGACTGCAAGGGTTCCGAAGAGACTCGTCGGAAGGCTGAGCGGCCGCAGCGGTATCGTTGTGGAGGAGGTGACATGAGTCTCCGCTCGGTGACCATCGTGGGGCCGGGACGCATGGGCCTCACGCTTGGCATGGCCCTCGCCCAATCTCGCGAAGTGCGCAGTCTGACCGTCTTTGGGCGCCATCCGGAGCCGCCCGCCCACCCGCTGTTCGTGAAGGACATGGCGCGGTACGTCTTCGGAGTCGAGCCACTCGAACGGGATTCCACGGTCGTGTTGCTCGCCGTGCCTGATGCACACGTTCCGGAGGCTGCTCACGCACTGGCGGCACAGGGCCCGGCCCCAGAAGGCTGTTCGAGTTTTCACCTTTCGGGGGCGCTCCCGACGGACGTCCTGGAGCCCCTCTACCATCAGGGATACGGGATTGGGTCATTCCACCCTCTGGTCGCGGTATCCCACCCGATGACGGGGGCCGATCACATCCCCGGATCCTACGTGGCAGTCACTGGTGCTCCTGAGACCGTCCGCACGGCGCGCCTAGTTGCAGACGCCATCGGCATGTCGATGTTCGCGGTCCCGGCCTCGCGCCGAGCGCTCTATCACGCTGCCGTCGTGATGGCGAGTAGTTATCTGATTCCAATGCTCGGACTCTCGGCCCGACTGATGGAGCGAGCGGGGATCGACCCGGATGATGCGACGACAGCGCTCATCCCGCTTGTACGCAGCACCCTAGCGAGCGTTGAGGAACACGGGTTTCCGGACTCGTTGCGGGGGCCGATCGCGAGAGGGGACCTCGAGACCACTGCGCTGCATCTGCGCGCGCTCGACGCTGGGGACCAACACTTATATGCGCTCGTCGGATCCGAAGTGTTGCGAATCGGAGCCGATGGGCTGGATCCTCGGATCGTCGAGGAGATGAAAGAAATGTTCGACCGGTATGTCGGACTCGAGACCACACGTATCGGGACAGGGGAGTGATATGCGGCTCTACGTGAACATTGATCATGTCGCCACGGTGCGGCAGGCTCGGATGACTGATGAGCCCGATCCGGTGCGGGCGGCAGTACTGGCCGAACTGGGGGGCGCGGACGGGATTACCGTCCACCTCAGGGAGGACCGCCGGCATATCCAGGACCGTGATGTTCGTGTCCTCATGGAGACCGCCAGAACGGCAGTCAATCTCGAGCTAGCGGCGAGCTCGGAAATCTTGGCGCTCGCTTGTGAGTGGCGCCCGATGCAGGCCACGCTCGTCCCCGAAAAGCGTCAGGAAGTGACGACAGAAGGAGGCCTTGCCCTTTCCCACGACGCGCAACGAAGCACGACGGGAGAGGCGCTGAGGCAACTGTCCGACGCCGGCGTCCGAACATCACTGTTCATTGATCCGGAGGAGGCCGCCATTCAGGTCTCTGTCGATCTCGGAGCTGATGCGATCGAGCTGCACACCGGGGAGTACGCGAACGCCAGCGGCGAGGAACGAGTGTGTCAGCTGCGGCGCCTGGAGCATGCGGCCGAGTGCGCGCGGGCTGCGGGCTTGGGAGTGCACGCTGGTCACGGCCTGACCTACGAGAACGTCGCCCCGGTTGCCGCAATTTCGGCGCTGGAAGAACTCAACATCGGACATAGCGTCGTGTCTCGAGCGGTCTTTACCGGAATGGAGGCGGCAGTGCGTGACATGGCCGCGATCCTGACGCGGGCACGCGTGGAATGAAGACGTGGGCCAAGGCCATCATCGGGATCACGGTCACCGTTTTTGCGCTCTGTTGGGTCCTGCGGGACGTGGACTTCACTGAGGTCCTTTCGCAGATCGCACAGGGCAATTTTCTGTTGCTCGCGGCATCCGTATTCGTGGCGACCTTTGGCTTCTTTATTCGTGCCCTTCGCTGGAAGGTCCTGCTCACTCCGATAAAAGCCGATACCCGACTCCGTTCACGGTTTGCAGGGGTCTCGATCGGTTTCATGGCGAACAACCTCCTTCCGGGACGTGCTGGGGAGCTGGCTCGCCCGCTGGCATTTAGCAAAATGGAACCCGTCAGCGTGACGGCAGCCTTCGGTTCGCTCGTCGTAGAGCGCTTCATGGACGGCGTCGTGTTGCTTCTGTTTCTGGTTATCCCGCTCCTGTTGCCGAGCTTCCCTGCGACCGATGCTCTCACCACGGGCTACGGCCTGTCTCTGTTCAATTTCGCGATTGCGCTTGTACTCGGCGTGCTCGCGGTGCTCGTGATCATGGCTGCGTTACCGAAGGTATTCATGCGGATCGCGGAGGCGGTGACGTCATTCGTCCCGCAGCCCACTGCCGGGAAGATCACGTCGTGGCTTCGTGGTCTACTGGAGTCGATCACGATCATGCGCGAGCCCAAGCTGCTCATCGCGGGCTTCGCGTGGTCGCTGTTCTTCTGGACGTGGCACGGTCTGTCCTTCTGGCTCGGCATGCTCGCTTTCGGAATCGATACCGGCTGGGTTTCAGCGATCTTTACTGAGGCGGTGGTCGGATTTGCGGTGGCTTTGCCGGCGGCACCCGGTTTCTTCGGCACCTTCCATGCTGGCGTGAGCTTTGCGCTAACGACTGTTTACGGGGTGCCGGACCCGCAGGCTCTGGCTTTCGCGTTTGCGTATCACTTCGGCGGCTGGATTCCCATCACTGCCATCGGTTTGTGGTACACCTGGAAACTTGGCTTGTCACTGGGCGAGGTCGGTGGAGGTGGCGGCACCGAGGACGGTGTCAGCCCTCAGGGTGACGCTGCTCAGCCGTCCGTTGGTGTAGAAGAACACACACGCTGATGACCGCGCGGCGCTCTGCGAGCACGCTTGCTCCCGCGAAGATCAACCTCTTTCTGCGCGTCTTGCACCGGAGACCGGACGGGTATCGGGAGCTTGAGACGTTGTTCCAGGCAGTGTCTCTCTACGATCGGGTACGGGTGCACCTTGAGCCCGCGGGTACTTCTTCCATCCGCCTCGAGGTTGTCGGCGCCGATCTTGGGCCGAACCGTGACAATCTGGCCTGGCGCGCTGCCCAGTCGTTTCTCTCCAGCTTCGCGATGTCCGCCCGAGTCGAGATCGAACTCGAGAAGCATATTCCTGCCGGTGCTGGACTGGGAGGGGGCTCATCCGACGCTGCCGCCGTCCTGAGGTGCATGGCTGCGCTCACCGGGGTTTCCGACGACAACGCACTTCACCGTGTGGGGACTCGCCTCGGTTCGGATGTCCCGTTCTTCTTGGGAGCGCCTCTGGCAATCGGTCGGGGGAGGGGGGAGGAGTTGACTGAAGTGAGTGCGCTCCCGCGGAGACCAGTGGTACTGGCGCTGCCACCCGTGCATCAGCCCACGGTGGAGGCCTTCAGAATGCTCCCTGAAGAAGACGTCCACGGAGGCACCCGCGTCGTGCCCCTCCGCGAGGACCTCAACTGGGATCAGGTCGACGAGTGGTCCGAGAACGACTTCGAGGCCGCGGTGGTCGATCTTCACACTGAGGTCCAAGACTCGCTCGACGCCCTCGTTGACGCCGGCGCGGACGTGGCTGGCTTGTCGGGCAGCGGAAGTGCCTGCTTCGGTTGTTTCGATTCGGATGAGGTCGCGTCCGCGGTCGCAACGACTCTTTCTGCACGTCTCGGGTGGCGGTTCGTCGCTGTCTCGACAGAGTCTTCGCTCCCGACGATCACGGAGAGCTGACAGGGGGTTGAACCGCCGACCCTCTCTCCGGTAACATTCCGGCACTGGCCCGTCGTCCAATGGCAGGACACCGCTCTTTGGCAGCGGTAATGATGGTTCGAATCCATCCGGGCCAATTTCGAGCGCCGTGCCACACGCGATGTGGTGTGGATAGCTTAAAGGAAGTGACAAGGCTCAGGTTCAGGGCAGAAACGCTTCGGCTTGAGGTCTCTGTCGTCCGGACGGACCGGGGGATGCTCAGTCCTGTCGAGAGCTTTCTCGGGCTGAGTACGCCTCCACCGCCGCTGACCCTGTTCGTGGGAGGAAGCAGCGCCTGATGGACTAGGTCACGCCTTCCACTGCCCCGATCTCGACCTCCCGCCGCTGAAGGATGGGCGATATAAGATCCGGCTCGTATTGCGAACCGCAGATCTCTCCGATGCGGTCTCCTCCCTCGATTTCGAAGTCAAGCGGAATCCGTTGACCGTCTTGAGGGTCCTCTCTAGCTTTTTGTGCTGTCTCGTCGCGCGCCACTGGCACTTCCCACCCCACCCCCCATCGGAATGGACGACACTTACAGACGGGGTCCGCTACTTCTGCTGGCCGGCCGAGCAAATCGTCCACTCGCCGCCGAAATCGGGGAGATCATCGGGGAGTCACCAGACGCCGCGACGATCAAGCAGTTCGCGGATGGCGAGATCTTCGCTCGGATCGATCGAAATGCGAGAGGACGGGACGTCTACATCGTGCAGACGACGAGCGCACCCGCCGACAACATCATGGAGCTTCTGCTTCTGATGGATGCGGCACGCAGGGCATCCGCTGCACGCGTGACGGCGGTCATCCCCTATTTCGGGTACGGACGTCAGGATCGTAAAGATCAACCCCGTGTCGCGATCGGTGCAAAGCTTGTCGCCAACCTCATCGTCGCGGCTGGTGCTGACCGAGTCATCTCGATCGACTTCCATCAGCATCAGATCCAGGGTTTCTTCGACATCCCTGTCGATCATCTGTACGCTGCGCCCGTCATCACCCGCTACTTCCGGAATCTTGGGCTCGAAAATCTCGTGGTGGTCGCGCCAGATGTGGGCTCCGCGAAGATGGCGAGGGGTTACGGCAAGCGACTGGGAGCGAGCTTCGCGATCATCGACAAGCGACGCACTGAGGCGAATACGTCGGAAGTGTTGAATGTCGTCGGTGACGTGGAAGGCCGGAATTGCCTCCTCGTTGACGACATGGTCGATACGGCGGGGACGCTGGCCAACGCGGTGGTGGCATTGAAGGAGCGCGGCGCGAAGACGGTGTATGCTGCCGCGACACACGCAGTGTTCTCAGAGCCCGCTGTGGAGCGCCTGAGTGCATCTCCACTCGAGGAGATGGTGGTTACGAACACGATTGCGATCCCGAAAGAGAAGCAGTTCAGCAACCTTAGGATCCTGTCTGTAGCGGATTTATTGGCGAAAGCAATCGATCACGTGCATTCGAACGAGTCCGTGAGTGAGCTCTTTGAGATGCTGCCGGATGACTGAGGGAAAGGGCCCTGGGAGACCCTGGGGGCCGACTAATCAGAGGAACATATTATGGCGAACGAAGCGACACTGAAGGCTGAAGCTAGAGTCGGTACCGGCAAGGGCGTTGCGCGGAAGCTCCGTGCGATCGGAAAACTTCCTGCCGTCGTGTACGGCGGTGACACCGCCGTACTCCACCTCTCTCTCGACACCCACGACGCAGAGCTCCTGTTTCACCGGATCTCCGTGGACAACACGATTATCGACATCGAAGTCGATAGCGAGAAGGAGCCGATTCCCACACTGGTGCGAGACATTCAGACGCATCCCTGGAAGGCATCTCTCCTTCATGTCGACTTCCTGCGCATTCAAAAGGGTGTCGCGATCGAAGTGGACATCCCGCTTTACTTGATCGGGATCCCGACAGGCGTCTCCGTTGAGGGCGGCGTCATTGAGCAGATCGTGCACGATCTGTCTGTTCGCTGCATCCCGTCGAAGATCCCTGAGTCCATCGAGGTGGACGTCTCGGAACTGGCGCTCGGCGGCGTTATGCACGTTTCGGATCTGACCCTCGGTGAGGGCGTCGAGGCGATGATGGCACCGGGACAGACGATCTGTATGGTCTCGCAGCCCAGAGCTGAGGTAGTGAAGGAGACTACCGAGGACGAAGAGGGTGTCGTGGTCGAAGAAAGTGTTGAGGGTGGTGACGACGCGTCCTGATTCGCTAGCTGATCAGGCTGTCGAGTGAAGGTTGTACTCGGGCTCGGGAACCCC
The DNA here is from genome assembly GCA_028823235.1 of Longimicrobiales bacterium. NCBI lineage: Bacteria > Pseudomonadati > Gemmatimonadota > Longimicrobiia > Longimicrobiales > Longimicrobiales bacterium. The sequence goes on from JAPKBW010000021.1 coordinate 50,981, forward strand.
GGGCCCGACTACGACTCCACTCGACACAACGTGGGCTGGTGGGTCGTGGATCGGTTGGCGTATGACTGGGATTTTGGGCCCTTCCAGAGGAGTGGAAAAGCCCACATAAGTGAAGGAGTCGTGGAAGGGTGCGAGGTTCGGCTCATGAAGCCTACGACGTACATGAACAGAAGTGGCCTCGCGGTGCGGTCGCTACGTGAACTCGACGGGTTCGATCCAGCGGAGGACCTCCTCCTTGTCGTCGATGACGCCGCGCTCGACGTGGGTCGCGTCCGCTTTCGACCTGAGGGCGGGGCGGGGGGACACAACGGATTGAAGTCGGTCTCGGGCGCGCTGCAGTCGAACGGTTATGCGCGACTCCGAGTCGGGGTCGGGAAGAAGCCGGACGGCGAAGACCTCGCCGAATGGGTTCTCGGACCGATGCCGAAAGAGGAGGAGGATACTGTAGTGGGATTACTCCCGGAGCTGACTGAGGCCGTCGAGGCCTGGGTCGCTGAGGGAGTCGAGGCGGTGATGAACCGCTTCAATCGATAAGACGAACACACTCAGCGCACGACGAACCAGAGGAAAGACAATTCGATGAATTTCGTCGACCTAACCGAATACGCCTGGATGCTCGCCCTTTTGGGACTCGCCATTTCTGGCGCGATCTATGGCTATGTGAAGAAGCAGGATCCCGGTAACGAGATGATGGTGGATCTCGGTGAGCAGATTCATGATGGCGCGATGGCGTTTCTACGTCGCGAATACACCGTCCTCGCGGCATTCGTGGTGGTGGTCGCGGGCCTACTCGCCTATGCCATCGCTTTGACTTCGGCTGCCGCGTATCTCTTTGGCGCCCTGAGCTCTGTCGCTGCAGGCTTCGCGGGTATGAAGGCTGCCACGAGAGCGAATACACGGACGTCTGCGGCTGCGAATGACCACGGCCAGGGCAAGGCACTGCGTGTCGCGTTCTTTGGTGGAGCCGTGATGGGTCTCGCAGTAGCCGCCCTCGGCATGCTGGGGCTCGGCGTTCTTTACTATATATACGGCGCGCCCGCGAGCAGTGGAGATGAATTCGAGCTCTACGCCCAGATCGTTTCGGGCTTCGCGATGGGCGCCAGCTCGATCGCGTTGTTCGCTCGCGTCGGTGGGGGGATTTTCACGAAGGCCGCTGACGTCGGTGCTGACCTCGTAGGAAAGCTCGAAGCGGGAATTCCGGAGGATGACCCTCGGAACCCGGCCACGATCGCCGACAACGTCGGGGACAATGTCGGTGACGTCGCCGGCATGGGCGCGGACATTTTCGAGTCATACGTTGGCTCGATGGTCGCGACCATCGCGATTGGAGCTTCTATCCCGGCATTGGCGGGGAGTCGTTCGGCAGCGATCGCCCTCCCGCTCATGACCGCGATGGTCGGCCTTGTTGCGTCGCTCATCGGCATCGCGGCGATGAAGGTTCTGGAAAAACGCCATCCGGCGCATGCGCTCCATGGCACCACGTGGATTGCCGGCGCACTGTTCCTCGGAATGATGTGGTTTGTCGTCCAGAGCATGGGCATCACGTTCGCCGGTGAGAACTTTCCGGCTCATGGCCCCTGGATCGCGA
>JAPKBW010000022.1 GCA_028823235.1 Longimicrobiales bacterium
AGGATCACCAGATCGGGGCGTTGTTCGTCGAGTAGCCGCCGGACCTGACGTTCGAGTCGTCGGAAATACGGGATCTTGGGCAACACCTCGACGAAGCCCATCACTGCCAGGCTGTCCAGTTCCGCAAATAGCTCTACACCCGCTTCTTTCATTGAGGGGCCACCGATTCCGAACAGCTGAGCCGTCGGATGGCGTCGAGAGAGAGCTGAAACCAGCGCCGCTGCGTGGTGATCGCCAGAGGCTTCCCCGGCTAGGATCAAAAGACGAGGACCCGTCGTCAGAAGGCGCTGCCGAGGTACCAGATCGCGATTAAGGTAAAGCCGAGGAGCCCCAGTAATTTTCCGTTCGGCATACCCTTCCGGGTATCAATCCAGTTCTTCTTTCGCCGTTTTCGGGCTCGAATCAGAGACATGAGGTCCTCCTGAAGCGTCGGTTCTAGGTAGTTACGCCGCGCTCACTCGCGCGAATGAACTCGATCATGTGCCGCACTTCTGGCACGCCGGTGATCTCGGCTTCAGCCCGATTCAGGGCCTTCGAAAGCATGACATCACCCTGAAAGAGCATCCGGTACGTCGCCTTGAGCGCCTTCTGTGTCTCATTGGACAGCCCGCGGCGCTCCAGTCCTACTTTGTTCAACCCGTAGAGTTTCGGCGGGTTTCCAGCGGCCCGACAGTACGGAGGCACGTCCTGAGGGACCCGAGATCCCCCACCGACGAACGCATGCGCGCCGATGCGAACGAACTGGTGAATCGGAGTGACCCCACCGACGATGACCCAGTCCTCGATATGAACGTGACCCGCCATGTTCACCGCATTGGCGAGGATCACGTGATTTCCAATTTCGCAATCGTGGGCGACGTGCGTGTATGCCATCAACAGGCAGTCACTTCCGACGACCGTGCGACCGGAAGCCGCGGTCCCACGGTTCAACGTGGCGAACTCACGAATCACCGTGCGATCTCCGATGCTCAGTTGAGCCTTTTCGCCTTTGAACTTGAGATCCTGCGGATCCGTGCCCAGCACCGCGCCGTTCGCAATAAAACAGTCGTCGCCGATAGTCGTGTCCTTTTCGATCAACACGCGGGGACCGACCTCCGTGCCTGCGCCCACCTTCACGCCAGGTCCAATCAGGGCCCACGGTCCAACTATTACGCCATCCCCTAGTTCAGCGTCGGCGTGCACGATCGCCGTGGAGTGAATCTGGGTTTCACCCCGCGTACTCAAAGATACCTGTTCACTCATCTCACTTATCCACAATCCGAGCCATGAATTCAGCCTCAGCGACGACGTGCCCGTCCACTAAACCGCGACCGGCAATCCGGCAAATTTGTCGCCGGAATTGAACGACATGCAATTCGAAGACTAGTGTGTCCCCCGGAGTGACCGGCCGCCGGAATTTCACGTTATCCATCGTCATGAAGTACACGACTTTACTCTCCGGATCCTCCACATGATCCATGAGAAGCAGACCGCCGCACTGGGCCATAGCCTCCAGGATGAGGACGCCAGGCATGATCGGATGACCTGGGTAGTGCCCCTGAAAGAACGGTTCGTTGATCGTGACGTTCTTGATTCCGACGATGCTCTCGCCCGACACGAAATCAATGATCCGGTCGACCAGCAACATCGGATACCGGTGCGGCAGGAATTCCATAATACGCGCGATATCGGCCACCGGCGGGCCGGCGCGACGAATTTGCTTACGGATGGCGCGTGCGAGCTCGACGTTCCCCGTGTGGCCCGGACGCTCAGCAACGACATGGGCCCTCAGGCGCCCTCCGAGCAGCGCTAGGTCGCCGACGAGATCACCCACCTTGTGCCTAAGGAATTCGTCTTCGAATCGGAGCCCCTCCTCATTCATGACTCCGTCCTTCCCGATTACCACCGCGTTGTCCAAAGATGCTCCCAGCGCAAAGCCACGCGCATGGAGCGCCTCGGCGTCGGCCTGGAAGCCAAACGTGCGCGCGGGTGCGAGAGCCGATTGAAAAGACGATTCATCTACTAGGAATGAACCGAAGCTTCGCCCGATCCGTTGGTCTTCGAAGTCGATCGTCGCGGAGATTCGCAACGCGTCGGCCGGTGTCACGACATAGGATGAGCCACCGGCTTCTTCGACGTGAACGACCGATGGCACCGTGAAAATCTCTGCCTCTTCATCCTGATCTACAGCTCCCGCGTCATGCAGCGCTGCAGAGTACTCTTGAAACGATCCGTCGCGAATCGGAACCTCCTGCCCGTCCATTTCGATGAGCACGTTGTCGATGCACCCACCTGAAAGAGCGGCCATGACGTGTTCGACGGTCAGCACACGTGCTTCACCACTCGCGAGCGTCGTGCCGAACTCCGTGGCAATCACGTGCTCCACGGTGGCGGGGATCTCAGGCGCATCGTCGAGGTCCGTTCTCCGGAATCGAATCCCTGTCCCGGCCTCAGCAGGATTGAACCGAATAGAGGCGCCCTCTCCCGAATGGACGCCGACCCCGTCGAGCGTGATTTTCCGAGCGATGGTGCGCTGTGAAGGCCGACTCATGCGGTAGAACCTCGCTCGTTACGGGGCGCGGTGGTGCGGGCTTCGAACGTTAAAAAAGTAACGACTAACCCGATGGTTACCTACGGGTTGCGGCGTGCAAGTCATATATCCCAATGCCCCGTCCATTACCCGGACTTGAGTCTCTCGACCTCTTCTTCCAACTCCCGAATACGCTCGAGCATCTTGGGGATTCTCCCGATACGAGCCTGACGCCAAACCTCATCCACATGAGGGATGGCCGGGAATCCGGATACCGTCTCACCAGCCGGTATGTCTCGTGTGACCCCGGATCGCACCGCGATGCGGGCGCCATCTCCGACCTCGACCTGGTTGATCACCCCTGACTGACCGCCGATCCAAACCCCTTTGCCCACTCTCGTCGATCCAGCCACCCCGGACATCGCGGCGATCAGTGTCATCGCACCAATTTTCACGTTGTGCGCGAGGTGAACCAGGTTGTCGATCTTCACGCCCATGCCGACCCGGGTATCACCTAACGATCCCCGATCCACCACCGTATTCGCACCGATCTCGACACCATCGCCGATGATGCACCGACCGATCTGTGGCATTTTCGCGTGCTCGCCGTCGACGAATGTGTATCCAAAGCCGTCCACGCCGAGGGTCACACCACTGTGGATGATGACGTCGCTGCCGATCTCCGTGTCATAGTAGACCACCACATGGGGATAGAGTCGCGTCCGATCACCTACGACAGTGCCATGTTGAAGGACGCAATGCGCTCCGATCCTTGTGCCTGCTCCGACGCGGACTCCCTCCTCGAGCACGGCGTACGGGCCGATCGCAATGCCTTCGCCGAGCACGATGTCCTCGGCCAAGACCGCCGTCGGATGAACACCCGGCGTCCACACGTCCCGTGGCGCAAAGTGCGATTGAAGGCGGCGCAGCGCCGGATACGGATCAACCACGACGATGCTCGCCGCGGAATCGGGCACCAGAGAGACCAAATCTTCCGAGACCAGGTACGCAGAGCCTTGGCAGCCCCCCACATGCTTTCCGTACTGGCGGAGAGCCAGAAAGGCGATCTGGCCCGCAGTGGCCTCGTCCACCGGTGCGACACCGGTGATAGCCTTGTCACCCGCTCCCGACAGGGTGCCCCCCACGAGATCGGCCAACTCTGCGAGCGTCGGGAGGCTACGTCGAGTCGTGTCGCTTACATCGTCTTCAGGCATGGTCGATTCTAGGTTTCCTGAATGCGGGAAGGACCCGCCGGGCATTAAATCTGCTCCGCGAGTCCTTCGCTCCACTCATGATCTTTGCTTAGTGCTCTTAGTCGCCGCCCTGCCCTGCTCCTGGCGTAGACTGAAGCCGCATGATGACTTCCTGCGTCAGGTCGAGCGCGGGGTCGGCTGAAACGATCGAGCCGGACGCAGCATCCAAAATTATGGAGTAGGCCCCCTCCTCGCGCATCGTCTCAATGATCGCAGTGATGTTGTCCATCACTGGCTGAATCAAGGCAGCTCTGCGTTGCTCTGCGAGCTGCTGAAGCTGCGTGGTGCGCTGCTGATACTCTTGGAACTTTGCCTGCAACTGGGCCTCCCGATTAGTCCTCGCTTCAGGCGAAAGCGTCAACTGCTGCTGCTGAAGCGCGGCTTCCAAGTTCTGGAGCTCTGTCTCGGTCTGCGTGACCTCAGCCTGATAGCCCGCCATCTCGGCATCAAAGGCGGCCCCGGCAGCCTCCGCACCAGGCGCGTTGGCTAGAATTTCCTGAGAATTGATGTAGGCAATTTTTAGTGTCTGTGCCTCGGCGGCTCCGGCCGAGAGCAAGAAGGCCAGCGCCAGAAGCGCAAAAGACGTGCGTCGCATAATCCTGACTCCGTGTTGTGTCATGCCACCGGACTCTCGTAATCCCCTCAAGGCCGGCAGGCTCCCGTGTTCCCCATGCGACCCGTCAATGAGCCGCGAGCATAGCATCTAAATGTGTAAAGGCTGCCAAAATATGTACAGTCGCTCCGATTGATTACAGTCCTGCGCCCATCCGAAAATGGAGCTGCCATCCAGGCACCGTCCGATCGAGTCCATACGCGTAATCGAGCCCAATCGGTCCAAACGGCGTCACGATCTGCATCCCCACACCAACCCCTCGATACAGGGTGGACGGATCGAAGTCGCGAGGATTCCTCCAAACGCTTCCCGCATCGTAGAAAACGTGCACCCCGAGCTGGCCACCTAGTCGCGCCGCGTACTCCGCAGTCAGACTAAAAAAGGCGTCCCCAAGTCGGGCGATGTCCGTGATGTCGGTCGACCCCTGTGGGAAGAAGCCCCTCGGCGTGATGGAAGTCTCGTCGTACCCGCGGAGGTTTTGTCCGAACTGCACACCACCCATCCAGAATCGATCAAACGGGAATGCCGCAGCATCGCCGAAGATCGCACCCGCGCGCAGAGTTAGCCCAAGAGCAAACGCCACACCTCCACCCTGCGGGTCTCCCCCGATCTGACCGGTCGGCACCCACCAAGTTCCGTCACCGAGCACACGCGTAAAGTCACCATCACCGCCCAAGAAGCCACCATTCTGCTCAAGGGTGACGTTCTGGCGTGAACCGACGGTCGGGAAGATCGGATGATTCAGAGTCTGCCGCGTGATACTACCTGAGAGCTGGCTCTGGACTCCCGGTGGGCGACCGAACAGCGACGTATCATCAACGTCACTGAACAGTTCGTAGTTGGTCCGGGAAAGGCTGTATCCAACGAAAAGTCGTGTGTACTGCGACCCCCGCCAAGGGAAGCCGAGGCGGAAATTCGCCCCAAGACGCTTCCGCTGCCCTGTCGAGAACTGGAAGAAGCGGTCACGTGAATTGAACAGCGCAACCGTGCCGGAGGTTCTGGTCTGGAGCAGAGCCGGATCGGTGTAGGACATCTCAAAGCTGTTGATGTAGCGGCCGAAGTCCCAGCGTAGCGACCCCGATTTCGCTTGACCGAACAGGTTCGGCTGATCGTATCCGATGAAGCCGGAGAGCCCCACTCCACCTCCGACAGACGTACCGAAGTTTATCGAGCCAGTCTGCTTCTCTTCGACCTGGAAAGTCAGGTCGACATCGCCGTTGTCGAGCGGCGTGATATCGGGAAACGGGAGTGGCGCCTCGAAGAAGCCAAGGGCCGAGATGTTCTGATATGTCTGCATCACCCGGTCCTGGCTGTATACGTCTCCAGGGAAGACGAACATTTGGTTTCGAATCACCCATTCGTAGGTGTATTCGTTCCCCTTGATATTGACCCGATTGATGATGGCCGGCTGCCCCTCATTAATCTCCCAAGAGGCATCGACTGTAGGCGGCTGGTCACCTTCCGCTTCGTTGATGCTCACGACCGGATTCACCCGGACGTACAGGTACCCCTCATTCCGGTAAAGCTCCTCAACGCTTTGAATCGCGAGGTTGAACGCTTCCGCGTCGAAGAGCTGCCCTTTTTCGTTCGCCGTCCCGCCACTCCCACCGAACCCGAGACTCCCGAGGATGCCGCCACCGCGGGTCGAGCGGAACAGCTCCTGGAGCTCTTCCACTTCGAAGACGGTGTTGCCGTCGACGGCGAAGTCACCGAGTTGGTATTGGTCTCCTTCGTCGACCGTCACCTCGACCCGTGCTTTCCCGCTCTCCGGGTCGACGATGATCGTGTCTCCCAACACCACGAAGTCGAGATAGCCGCGAGACCTGTATAGTCGGGGCAATTCTTCTTCGAGATCGCTCAAAAAATTGACCTGACCGAACGTTCCGTCTCGGAACCACCAGAAACCCTCGGCAGAGGTCGACATGACCCCACCCAGCTCTTTGTCTGTCAAGCCTTCATTTCCCACGAAGTCGAGCTGAGCGACCGTCACTCGTTGGCCCTCGGACACATCGAGAATGAGTTCGATCTCGTTCGAGGCTCCCTCGATCGCTACCCGTCGATCGGTGATCTCCGCAAAAGGAATGCCCTCACTAGCCAACTCTGATCGGATAAACGCCTTCGCGTTAATGATCTTCTGTTCGCTAAGCGGAAAGCCCGAGTTCAGGCCCGTCGTGTCGCGCACTTGCCGTGCCGACACGTTCTGAAGTCCCTCGATCGCCACCCTGCGGATGAGGGGAGCTTCCAGCACCTCGACCGTGAGAATGTAGGGGGCGACCCCTGCGCCGCGCGGCTCACTAGCTCGAATCACTACGTCAATGAATTGACCCGTGTTCAGCAGTTCCTTGGTGCCGCGCTGAACCGCTCGATAGGTGATCTCTTGTCCGGGTTGGATCGCGAACAGGGACAGAATGAACTGTGCCTGAATGCGAACATTTCCCTGAACTTCGAGAGAATCAACCTGAACCAGCCCTTCGGCCTGCTCCTGTGCTTCTACGGCTGTCGATGACAGTGCCGCCACGACGCCAAAGAAAGCCACCGCAAGTGCGGTAGCCTTTCCGAGACGGTGAGCGACGATGAGGACTCTCTGACTCACGTCTTGGTCGCCGACTCCGCACGAAGGATGAGGCCCGGTTCGTCCGGATCCAAATCGACCTCAATCTCGTCGCCCCCGGTGAACTCGGCCTGTAGAATTTTCTCGGACAACGGATCCTCAAGGTGTCTCTGGATCGCCCTCTTAAGGGGGCGCGCTCCGAACTTCTCGTCGTATCCCTCGTCGACGAGAAACTCGAGTGCGGCATCGGTGAACCGGAGAGTGATGCCCTCCTCTGCAAGCCGACCCCGCACATCCTCCATGAGAATGTGAATGATCTCGCCAATCTCCAGCTTCGTCAGAGAGTGGAAGACGATGGTGTCGTCCACACGGTTAAGAAACTCCGGGTTGAATGCACGTTCGATTTCCTGACTCACTTTGTCTTTCATGATGTCGTAGCTCGCCTTCGGATCGGCCATCTGGAATCCGAGGCCTCCGCCCTTGCTGATGTCTCGGGCACCGAGGTTGGACGTCATGATAAGCACGGTGTTCTTGAAGTCGATCACTCGACCGTAGTTGTCAGTCAGATGTCCCTCGTCGAGCACTTGCAAAAGGATGTTGAAGACATCGGGGTGGGCCTTCTCGATCTCGTCGAGAAGCACGACCGAGTAGGGGCGACGCCTCACAGCCTTCGTGAGAGCGCCGGAATCCTCATAACCGACGTACCCCGGAGGTGCACCTATCAGACGAGACACAGAGAATTTCTCCATGTACTCGCTCATGTCAACACGAATCAGCGCCTCGCCATCGTCGAACAGGAATTCAGCGAGAGCCCGCGCCAGCTCCGTCTTACCCACGCCGGTCGGACCGGAGAAGATGAATGAGCCGATTGGACGCCGTGGATCCTTCAGGCCTGCCCTGCTACGGCGAATCGCTCGACTGACGGCCGTGATCGCATCATGCTGGCCGACGATCCGTTTGTGGAGTTCGTCCTCCATATGCACCAGGCGCTCAGACTCCGTCTGAGCAATGCGCTGCACAGGAATCCCCGTCCAACGACCAACGATGAAGGCCACTTCTTCGGTGGAGATTTCAGGACGGTGCTGCTTACGCTCTTCCTCCCATGCCTCCTGACGGGCGCGAATCACTTCGCTGTGCTCCCGTTCCTCGTCCCTGAGTTCCGCTGCACGCTCGAAGTCCTGATCACCGATTGCCTGTTCTTTCCGGTTCGCGATCTGAACCAACTGCTCCTTAAGTTCCTCGACGTCGGCCGGCGGAACCGCGTTGGCAATCCGCGCTCGCGAGCCCGCCTCATCAATAACGTCGATCGCTTTGTCGGGGAGGAAGCGGTCCGTGATATACCGATCTGCGAGCTTGGCGGCGTGCTCGAGCGCATCATCGGGAATTGTGACACGGTGGTGATCTTCGTAGTGGCCACGCAGGCCCTTCAGGATCTCGACGGTCTCTTCAACTGCGGGTGGGTCAACGATGACCGGCTGGAAGCGACGCTCGAGCGCGCCATCCTTCTCGATGTACTTGCGGTACTCGTTGAGGGTCGAGGCCCCGATGCACTGCAACTCACCGCGCGCGAGCGCCGGCTTGAGCATGTTCGACGCATCGATCGCACCTTCAGCCGCACCGGCACCGACGAGCGTATGAAGCTCATCGATAAACAGGATGACAGTCTTGCTCTCCTGGATCTCGGTCATTACCGCTTTCAGGCGCTCCTCGAACTGACCGCGGTACTTGGTCCCGGCAATCACCGCAGCCATGTCGAGCGCGAGGACCTTGTGATCCCTCAGGGCCTCGGTGATCCCACCTGCGGCGATAATCTGTGCGAGGCCCTCCACCAGCGCGGTCTTGCCCACCCCTGGCTCTCCAATGAGCACAGGGTTGTTCTTCTTGCGACGGCAGAGAATCTCTACGACACGTTCGATCTCATCAGCCCGCCCAATGATTGGATCGAGTTTTTTCTGCTTCGCCAGTTCCGTCAAGTCACGACAGAAGTGGTCGAGTGCCGGCGTCTTGGATTTCTTGTCCCCGCCCTTGCCGGATCCCGGCGTCACGTCGCCCCCGCCCCCGATTCCAGCGGGCTCGGACGGAGACATGTCACTACCCAAGACCTTGAGGGTCTCTCCTCTCGCTTCATCGAGGGTGACACCAAGTGAGTTCAGCACCTGGGCCGCGATCCCCTTCTCTTCCCGAAGCAGGCCAAGCAACAGGTGCTCCGTACCCACATAGGAGTGATTGAAGTCACGGGCCTCGGCCATCGCGAACTCGAGGACCTTCTTCGCCCTGGACGTATAGGGGAGTTCCCCGAGTGAGATCGTCGCCTTGCCCTTCCGGACAGATTCTTCGACACGCTCGTGGATCTGATCCAGATCAACACTGAGGTTTTGCAGCACAGCCGAGGCCACGCCCTCTCCTTCGCGAATGAGGCCGAGCAGAATGTGCTCCGTCCCCACGTAGTCATGCTGAAGGCGGATGGCCTCTTCTCGAGCCATCGCGAGGACCTTTCGGACCCGGTCGGTAAAATTGTAGTTCATAACCCGTCAGGGCTGGGCGGATTGATCGTCGCCGCGCGATTCGTCGTCGCTCGGAGAGACTTCACCTTCGGTGGCTAGGACACGACGCACATAAGCGGCTCGATGCGCGTCGCTTTCCTCGATAGAAAGCTCGCGGCCGGCCGCCTGTTCCAGGTGAGCCAGCTGCGTGAATACCATCATCTTGTTGAGTGAGTATACACGGAGTCCGGGCAACAGTTTCAGACTCATGCCCATCCGTACTGGAGCTAGGAAACCCATGAGCTCGTCGAAGGAGAGCAGGCGAGCATAGCGCAGCGTACCGTACGCCCTCCACACCTTGTCCTCGGTCTCCGCACTGGCGTCGCGAATGAGGATCTGACGCGCCTTCGCCTCGTCCCGGATCAGCTTGCGTACAACCCGATCGAGGTGGTCGACAAGGTCCTCTTCGGTCCGCCCGAGTGTGGTCTGATTGGAGATTTGGAAAAAGCTTCCGACGACCTCTGACCCCTCACCAAACAGTCCGCGAAACGTCAGCCCCAGCTCCGTGATGCCTTTCAGCGCGGCCGTGATCTCACGAGTCTCGACCAGCCCGGGAAGGTGCATGAAGACCGAAGCACGGAGTCCTGAACCGACATTCGTCGGGCAACTTGTAAGGAAGCCGAATTCGGGGTGGTACGCGAAAGGAAGCTCCCGCCCCAACTCCTCGTCGAGCCGGTCGACAATGTCCCAAGCCTCGTGGAGGCGTAACCCGGAAAGAAGGCTCTGTACCCTGAGGTGGTCTTCCTCGTTGACCATCACTGATACGGGCTCTCGCCGGGAGAAGTGTACTGCAGTACCGTGCGCTGGGTCGTCTCCCGCCTCACCCAGAAGATCACGCGTCACCAGCCGACGCTCGTATAGAATCCGCCGCGTGCGTTCGGAAACCGTGGGCATTTCCAGAAGTGCACCGCCCCGCAGCACGTCCGATCGCTCGACCGAGTGCCTGAACTGCTTCAGTACCGCCTCTCGATCGTTGACGCGGGCACGGGGGCCAAACGCGTAGCCCTGAAGATTCCTGGCGATTCGAACCCGAGTCGACAGTACGATGTCCGAATGCTCTCCACTCGCCTCTAGCCAGCTGAGGCCGTGATCCGGGATCGCTTCAAAGTCGTTCACAAGGCCCACCTCATACGGGCTCCAGTGTATTTATCTGGTCCCGAATCTCCGCCGCGCGCTCGAAATCCTCAGTCTGAACAGCCCGTTCGAGTCTCCGGCGCAGTCCTTCTAGTCGGCGTTCCATCTCCGAAGCGCTGGGATCCGGAGACAGATAGACCTTGCCGACGTGCTTCGAGCCGCCGTGGATCCTTCGCAACAGCGCGGGCAACGCGGCCCCGAACGTCTCGTAGCAGTGCGGGCAACCAAGACGGCCGGTCTTCTTGAAATCCTTGTAGGTCATGCCGCAAAAAGAGCATTCGCCGTTTCCCCAGTCGCGCTCAGCAACCGACTCCTGCGTCATCTTCGACAAGACGTCCAGCAGCGGCTGTTCTTGCATCTGCGGGGCCGTCTCAAGCCCCTTCTCCGCAGCACACTTCTCGCAAAGGTGGTGTGTCGAAATCTCATCATTGACGATCTGCGTGAGATGCACGACGGCATCGGTCGAACCACAGTTTCCACAAGTCATGTCACCCATCATCGTACCTGCCCCGCGTACGCCGGATGGAGCCGACCGGCCGTCATGTGCAGCGCGCGGTCCGCACGAGCGGCCAGATCGGGATTGTGCGTTACGACGACGAGTGAAAGGCCACGTCGCTCGCTCAGGCCGAAGAGCAGGTCATGAAGCTGACCGCTCGTCTCCGTATCGAGGTTGCCGGACGGTTCGTCGGCAAGCAGAACGACGGGATCGTTCACCAGGGCCCTGGCGACCGCAACCCGCTGTTGTTCACCACCCGAAAGCTGGCGCGGCTTGTGCTCGGCACGTGCCGAGAGTCCGACGTCCACCAGTAACTCGCGCGCGACTTTTTCAGCGGACCCCGGATCTTGGCCGGCGATCAACGCCGGCATCATGACGTTCTCGACGGCGGTGAATTCTCGCAGAAGGTGGTGAAATTGAAAGACGAACCCAATCCGACGGTTTCTCAGATCCGCGAGGTCCTCGTCTGCCAACCCCGCCACCGCATGGCCCTCAATGAGCACTTCTCCTTCGGTCGGCTGGTCGAGTGCACCAAGCAAGTGGAGGAGTGTCGATTTGCCTGCACCACTCGCGCCCGTGACCGCCACAGTCTCCCCACTCGCCAACCGCAGATCAAGTCCGTCGAGGATCACGAGTTCGGATCCGTCCCCTCCCACGAATCGCTTGGACAGCCCCCTCGCCTCGAGGGGTAGGGGCGCTCCTGTGGGTGTGCCACCTCTGGGCGCCGCACCCGTCTCGCTACTCATGTCGGATCGCATCGACCGGCTCCATGCGAGCTGCTCTGAGCGCCGGATAGATGGTGGCCCCGAACGCCACGACCATCGTGGTCAGCGCGATCATCGAGATCTCGGTTGCACTGATCCGGGCGGCGAGATGGTTCACGAAGTAGATGCCGTCGGGTATCCGAATGAGTTCATACCGGTCGATCGCCCAGGACATACCGACCCCCAGCACTGTCCCCGCCAGCGTCCCTACGACCCCGATCCAGACACCCTGCATGATGAATACCCGCATGATGTTGGCCTGCGTCATGCCCATCGTGCGGAGAATGCCGATCTCCTTGGTCCTCTCCGAGACGACCATGACCAGCGTCCCTACGATGCTGAAACCCGCTACGAGTACGATCAGCGAGACGACGAAGCCGATCGCCAGTTTTTCCAGCTGAAGCGCGTTGAAGAGGGCGCTGTTTCGACTGACCCAGGAATCGACCGTATAAGGGAAACCGAGGCGATCCTTCACCTCCTCTGCGACCTCCCGTGCGTCCTGCGGACGCTCCAGTTGGGCACCAATCCCGCTGGCGTCGGTGCTGGCCATACCCAGGAGTTCCTGGGCCGCCGGCAGCGTCGTATACACGTTGCCGATGTCATACTCGTACATGCCCGTGGTGAACGTGCCTGTCACTTCGAACTGGCGGATCGCCGGTTGCGGGATTCCCATCACATTTACGGTGAGGTTTTCCATGGCAATGATCACCATGGTGTCACCCGGAAAGAGTCCCATTCGATCGGCCAGCACTGACCCCACGAGGAGAGGCTCAAGGCCCGACTCCGGTGACTCGAGGTCGAGCACGCCATCGATAATTTTGCGCTCCATCTCGGTGACCGGCACCCGGGTCGTGTCCATGTCGATGCCATAGATATAGGCCGGTTGCGAATACCCATCCCTGGACAGGGCAACATTGGACAGCGCGAACGGAGCCGCCGCGGTTACACCGTCCATGGCAAGGACTGCATCGAGGACGTCTGCGTAGTCCGAAAGGCGAAGGCTCGAGTTGTACTCGAGTACATACAGGTGCGGTGTCGACTCGAGAATCTTGCTGCGAATCTCATCCTGCATCCCGTTCATGATCGCCAAGGCCGCGTTGAGCGCGAGAACGCCAACGGTCACACCCCCGAGCGTAATCCACGTGATGAACGACAGCAGTCCGCGGCCTCCTCCAGAGCGCAGATAGTGCCTGGCAATGAACCAGTTGAGCCGATTGCCGCTCCGGGCCACGTCTACTCCTCGGTCCGAAGAATCGGGAAAAGGATCACGTCACGGATCGTTGGCGCGCCGGTGAGCATCATGACCAACCGGTCGACACCCATACCGACGCCGCCGGTGGGCGGCATCCCATATTCGAGTGCCCGGATATAGTCCTCGTCGATCGGCTGCGCCTCATCGTCGCCGGCCTCCTTCAGTCCGACCTGTGCTTCGAAGCGCTCTCTCTGATCAATCGGATCGTTCAACTCCGAGAACGCGTTGAAGATCTCTGCGCCACCGATGTACAACTCGAAGCGTTCCGTCAGGCGCGGGTCGTCTCGGTGTGGCTTTGCGAGCGGGCTCAGTTCCTTGGGATGATCGATGACGAATGTGGGCTGAATCAAATCAGGCTCGACCACTTCCCCAAACAGCTTGTCGATCAGCTTGCCACGACCGGCTCCGTCGAGCTCCGGGGCCTTCATCTCTTCCGCCTTGGCCCGAAGCTGCTGGTCAGTCATCTCATGGACATCGACACCCAACGCCTCCGACAGTCCGGAGACCAGACCGAGTCGCCGGAACGGAGGCTCGAAGCTGATCTCCTGTCCGCCGACCTCAATGGTGCGAGTCCCGAAGACGTTGTCGAGCACGTGCAATACCATGCGCTCCACCAGTTTCATCTGATCTTCGTAGTCCGAGAACGCCTGATACCACTCAAGCATTGTGAACTCTGGGTTGTGCACCCGGGACAGCCCTTCATTTCGGAAGTCTTTCGCGATCTCGTACACGCGGTCTAGGCCGCCGACAATTAACCGCTTGAGGTAGAGCTCATCCGCGATGCGGAGGTACATCGTCTGATCAAGAGCGTTGTGCTTAGTGACGAAGGGGCGAGCGGAGGCACCACCATACAATGGCTGTAGCGCCGGCGTCTCGACTTCGAGAAATCCCTCCCCGTCCAGAAACCTCCGCAGCTCAGTGATGATCCGCGATCGGGTGCGAAACATCTCGCGCACGTCGGAATGCACGGCGAGATCTGCGTACCGCTGTCGGTATCGATTTTCCTGATCCTGAAAGCCCGAGTGAACGATGCGCTCACCGGTTTCGGCATCCGTCTCGACTTTGCCGAACGGGAGCGGTCTCAACGACTTCGTAAGTAGCGTCCACGACTCAACGTGTACCGTAACTTCGCCCGTCCGGGTGCGGAACGTCGGGCCCTCGACTCCGATCCAGTCACTCAGATCAAGCAGTCCGAGCAGTTCAAAAGACTCTTCGCCAATCGCGTTCTTCTTGAAGTAAAGCTGGATCCGACCTGAGCTGTCTTCGAGGTGCGCAAAGATGCTTCGGCCCATGTCACGCCAGGCCACGATTCGGCCCCCGACGCGCGCAGCCTCTCCCTTGCCACTCTCGGACAGTGTGCCCTCGCCCTCAGCATCCTCGAAGGCGGTGGCGACCTCCAAGCATCGTGCCGACGGCTCGAAGTTGTAGGCAAACGGCTCGACGCCCTTTTCACGGAGAGTTTCAAGTTTCTCGCGCCGATGGCGCATGAGCTGACTCAGATCTTCCATATCGATTCAGTAGGCGCAGGCTATTCGCCCGGCTCTCCTAGCTTTTTCAGGTATGCTTCGATGAGAGGATCCAGGTCGCCGTCCATGACTGCGTGTACGTCGGTGACCTTCAGTTCCGTGCGGTGGTCGTTGACCATCGTATATGGCTGAAAGACGTACGAACGTATCTGGCTGCCGAAGGCGATATCGCTCATACCGTCCTGGAGTTCCTTCTTGGCTGCCTCGCGAGCTTCAACTTCCTTCTTGTACATGGCCGCCTTCAGCATCTTCATGGCGGTGCTGCGATTCTTGTGCTGCGATCGTTCCTGCTGGCACGCCACCACAATTCCGGTGGGTCTGTGAGTAATCCGAACAGCTGAATCAGTCTTGTTCACGTGCTGGCCCCCGGCTCCTGAGGCGCGGTAAGTGTCGATCCTGAGGTCTCCCTCGTCGATCTCGATCTCAATGTCGTCATCGACCACAGGATAAATCACCGCGCTCGCGAACGAGGTGTGTCGGCGCGACTGCGCATCGAAAGGGGAAATGCGTACCAATCGATGCACTCCACTCTCGCCCTTCAGGTAGCCATATGCGCTGTCACCAATGATCTCGAAGGATGCGTTTTTGATACCGCCCTCTTCCGCCGGCTGCAGATCGAGCATGTTCACCGTGTAACCACGGCGCTCCGCCCAGCGGGTGTACATGCGGACGAGCATTTCGGCCCAGTCCTGTGACTCGAGTCCCCCGGCTCCGGGGTGAATGTTGACGATCGCCTCACGGTGATCGTCCTCCCCCTGGAGCATGGTCCGCACCTCAATGGACTCCACACCCGATCGAAGCCCCTCGAGTCCGCCTGAGAATTCGGCTAGCAGGTCCGGGTCTTCTTCGATCTCGAGGAGCTCGACCATTGCATCCAGCTCGTCGACTGACGCGGCCAATCGATTCCAGGGCCCGACCCACCCCTTGATACGATTCGCGTCGTCGATCACGCCGCGGGCCTGCTCCTGATCATCCCAGAAGCCCGGAGCGGCCATCATCTGATCGAGGTTCTTCAGCCTCTCTTCGCGTGTGTCGAGGTCAAAGATACCCCCTCAGTTCACGCAACTTTTCGCGCAGCCCGGCGAGGTCGCTCAGCTGATCCTTGTTCATCGGTTCGAATCGGTGCGAAGGGGAAGTAAAGGCGCGAAGGGTTGCCCGAGGGGGACCGCACCTCCGCGACAAGGCCTCAATATACGGAGAGGGTCGGGCGCCTAGAAGACCTGCTCTCCCTTCGCGAGGATGGAATTCAGGGCCTCGGTCCAGAAGCCACGGCCGGCTCCATTCGCCAGTTCCTCACCGATCATGTCAATGTACTCATTCCACGACTTGTCGATCTCCTCCTCAAAGTCCTGGACGAGCGTGCGGGTGGATAGCGCAGACTGATGGCGTTCGGCGTTGTACATGATCATGTCGGAAACGAGCACCCTGGCCAGACGCTTCGCCTTATCGGTGGGGTCGTGTTTCCCGAGTGTGAATCCCTGGACAACACCTGACGCGGCCTCCGAGAACGCGTCCGCCAGTGGTTCCGCCTCCGGATCGACCACTGGAGATGCCTTGGTGACAGGGTCTGCAACCGGTTCCGGCTCCGGCTCGGCTGCTGGTTCCGAGAACCTCGGCAATGGGTCCGGATCCGCAACCACGGCCTCCTTAGCCATGCCACCCCAGGGGTTGGTTCCGGCGCCTTCCACAGGTTCCTCCGCGACCGCGGGGGTCTCAGCGGATGCGGGGGCCGCGGGCGGTGCCGCCTCGGGTTCCGGCGACATCTCCCTCACCTTCGGCATCACGGGCGGGGCTGCGGGCCTCTCGACCCGAAAGATCTCGCCACAGGAACTGCACCGTGCGTTCACCCCACTCTCGGGGATCTTCGCCGGATCGACTGGGAACGCTGAGGAGCATGACGGGCACGTGACGGTGATGACCATGATCGATTGGGTTAGGTGTTGGTCTCGATCGGCTTGCCCGGCTTATCGGGACCAGCCAACTCAGCTTCTTCCTCGGCCGAGGCCGTCGGCAATCTCGGCGACCGGTGCCGACGATCCACGACGTACTTCGAGCCGGGAAACGATTTCGCGTACGTCTTCATTTTCGCGGCCAGTTCACTGATCTGCGCAACATGCTCTCATTTCTGAGATTGGTTCGTAACCACACCAATCGACAACGCGATCAGGGTGATACGGTGGATGTTGCCACGCCGATCCTTTCCAAGGAAGTATTCCGTCTGGCGAATGCGATGACTGAATTCATGTCGACGGACCTTCCTTCGCGGGCCCTGAAAGCTTGCGAAGAATCCTGAAGTCGACGTGTCGTGCCTCTTTGTCCACTCGAACCACCTGCACTTGAACGCGATCCCCCAGGCGGTAGCTGCGGCCCTCTCGCTCACCGTGAAGTGCCTGATCCCGTTCGCGGTAATGGTAAAAATCGTCACTGAGTCCACTTACATGGACTAAGCCGTCGACAAAGAAGTCTTCGAGCGTGACGAAGAAGCCGAAGGCCGCGACCCCTGAGACACGGCCTGAAAAATCGTCCCCAACGTGCCGCTCCATGAACTCGACCTTCTTCAGCGCGACAGAAGAGCGTTCTGCTTCGGCCGCGGCCTGCTCCCGCGCACTGCACTCCTCAGCTGACCGCACAAGTGCTTCACGGTCGAGGTACGGCGCCTCCGAACGATGGATGAGTACCGCGGCCAGGACGCGGTGCACCACCAGGTCCGGATACCTCCGAATCGGCGACGTGAAATGCAAATAGGCACTGGAAGCGAGGCCGAAGTGGCCGAGGTTTTCCGTGTGGTACCGGGCGCGGGACAAAGATCGCAGAACCAGGTTGTTCACCACTGTCTCCTCCTGGCGACCCCGAACGGCATCCAGAACCCTCTGCAGGTCTGCGGGCTTCAGCGATTTCTTGGCCGTCAGCTTCACGCCGAAACGCGAAAGCGTATCAACCAACGCATCGACCTTCTCCGGCGAAGGTCTCTCGTGCACGCGATACATGGTCGCGAGGTCCAATGCTTCCATGTCATTCGCTACGACCTCATTGGCCAGGACCATGTAGTCCTCTACTAGCCGGTGGCTCTCGAGCCTGTCGCGGCGCCGGATGTCGATCGGCTTTCCCTCTTCATCCAGAACAACCTTCGCTTCGGGCAAATCAAGGTCCAACGCGCCCCGCGCCCTCCGAGTCGACCGCACCCGGCGCGCACAGTCGTCCAGCAGGCGGAGCGCAGCATCGATCTCGGCATTAACCGACCTCGCACCGGTGAGCACCTCTTGGGCCTCTTCATAGGACAGCGCGTGCCGGCAGAGGATGACCGTCCGCTCGTACCGTCGACGAAGGACCTGCCCCTCTCGATCGAGCACGATGAAGGCGGAGACGGCGAATCGGTCCGCGCCGGGATTGAGAGAACACACGTCGTTGGACAAGACCCTCGGCAGCATCGGCACTGTGCGATCAACCAGATACACACTCGTGCCGCGTGCTTCGGCCTCGAGATCCACCAGACCTCCACGTGGGACATAGTGCGAAACGTCGGCGATGTGGATGCCAACCTCGACCTCACCCTTCTCGAGTTCGACAATGGAGAGCGCGTCATCGTGGTCCTTGGCATCGGCGGGATCGATCGTAAACGCGAGGAGATCTGTGCGGTCTACGCGGTCCAGGCCTGGATTCGCGATGCCCTCAGCCGCCGACGCCTCCGCTGCCGCTGTGACTTCTTCGGGGAAGTCCAGAGCGAGCCCAAAACCGTGAGCCACCGCGAGTACATCGACCCCCGGGTCGGTCAGCTTGCCCAGCACCTCTTCGACAGCACCAGTCGGGCCGACACGCCCTTCGCCATACGAGGTGAGCCGGACGACAACGACATCGCCGTCTTCCGCATCTCCTTCTTCGCCGCGTGCGATGAGGACGTCCTTCTTCATTCGGGCGTCGAGCGGGACCACATAGGTGACCTTCGGCGTGATATGAATCACTCCGACGGCCGTGTCCCGGGCTCGCTCGAGCACTCGGAGCACACTTCCGTCCGGACTCCGTCCTCTGCGACGGCCCTCGATACGGACCGATACGCGATCTCCATTCATAGCTGTCTTCAGGCGATGAGCGGGGACATAGACGTCCTCTCCCGCCCCGTCGAGCCGAACGAATCCGTGACCGTCCTTCGTAATCGAAACGAAACCGGTCACGAGGTCGATCGAAGCAGCCACTGCGTAGCGATGGCCCTTCATGCGCACGATTGTCCCTTTTGCCTCCAGCCCGGTCAACAGCCTACGGAACGCGCGATACCCCGTCGCCTCGATCTCCAGCTCCCGAGCAAGTTCCTTAGTCTTCAAGGGCCCCCGGTCCGAGGCAGCCAGCGCGTCGACCACCCTTCGTTCGGGAGAGGCGGTCGCCCGGTCACGTTTCGGACGCTTCGGTCTGGCGGCGCCATTTCTGAGCTTTCGTCCACCACCCTTCTTGCCCCGGCGGCTCATCCAGTCACCATCGGGTCGGAACTCGGACTCGCGTGTGCCATCGGGTGCCCTCTGTTGTGAAAATCGGAACCACCTCGCTCTGTGTACCCCTCACGATACCCCGAGCCGAGACAAAGGCGTCAACCACTGAAACGACGTGGTTCGCGATGATCGCGCCCAGCACATTCGTCGCCTGTCTGTAATTCTCGTCGCTATCCCTGATCAGTGAGCCGTACGTATCCTGATCGGCGCCCGTTCCCCGCCATTCCCAAAGATATGCGCTGTCGTAGGCGCGCTCTTCGTAGTATGCCAGTGCACGTACGTACTGCGGATCGCTCGGAGACGCTCCGGACATCCCACCAAGAAAAAGTGAAGAAGCGAGCGACCAGATCGATCCGTTGAATGTCGCCACATCGACCTCGGGCTGAAGTCCCACTTGCCCAAGGTCCTGGTCGAAGGCCCCCGACTGCTGCCACTTGGAGAGTGTCTCGTAATAGTCGAAGTCCCCATCCATGCGAGGCTCCGCCTGGAGTCTCGCTCGATCCCACGCAAAGTCTCGGTACGCATGTGTCGCATCCGCCCCAGCGGAGCGTCGGTTAACGTATGCGAACCACCCGACGGCCTCGAGTCCGAGGTAGATCCAGCGGCGCTCCTGTCCAATGACATGTTGGCCCGCCCCTGGGAGAACTGCAGACAGAATAGTCGACAAGGCAATACCGCCCGCACCGCCCGCCGCCTGCGGCCCGATGGCCTGTTCGGATGACCTTTTCCAGAGACTTGGCTCCGACTCGGGGCCGGAGGGTTGCCGCCCCTGAGAGAAAGACACGACGGGGGCCTTGAGCGGAGCCCACTCGTCCATGAGCGCGGGAGCAACCAGCCCCTGCACATCGTTACCTCGGCACTGCGCGTCGAGGAAAACGGGACTCGCGGCAGCCACAAATACGACAGCGAGCAACAACCCCGCTGGCCGAGGCCTGGCCTCCATCAGAATCCGATCGAGAAGGTCACATACACGGGCTCGGTCTCACCCGTGAGGGACGACACCGCGAGCGACTTGGCAATCGACAGGTCGAATCTCTCGTAGAGGAGGCCCAGACCAACCCTTCCGCCGTCCTCCTGATTGAGGTCCGAAAAGACCCAGCCGGCCCTGAGCGAAAGCGCCTCGGACCCTCCCGCAGTCAGTTCGCTTCCCACGTAGAGTGATGGCGAGCCAAAATTGCGGAGGCGATCTTCGACTTCGACCGCCACCCATCCCCGTAGTTCGTCCGTCTCCGCGAAGCCGGCCATAACATTGTATGCGGCCGCGACCCGAAGTCTGGCTGGCAGGGGATCCGCCTGTTCGGCGTTGAGTACCTGCAGGCTTGGTCCGAGGTGAGCCACCATCGCTCCAAGCCTCAGCGCGTCGGTCGGGGTCCCCTGGATTCCAACGTCGATAGCGTAGGTCGTAGCCATCGTGCCTTCGTCCGCGCAAATGCCTCGGCATGCCAGCTGAAACCGAATGAGCTTCAGGTTTACTCCCGCCGAAAGGCGGCTCCCGATGCGAGTGGCGCCGGAGACGATCCCTAGGTGATTACGAATGGTGATCGTCCCGGTGTAGTTGCCGAACTCGTCGGTCTGATCGATCTGGCCAGCATCGAGCAGAAAGTAAGAAGCCCCGAGTGCACCTACTCCCCGGCGAGCCCACAAGGCGGTCACGGCTGTCGCTGTTCCGGCCACGTGATCACCTCGAAAAATGACCGCTTGGCTTCGCTCGACTCCCGCGAGACCCGCCGGATTCCAGAAGGAGCCCTCTGCTCCCTCCACCCATGTCATCGCGCGACCCAGCGACACCGCCTGCGCGCCTACAGGTAAAAGTAGGAAGAGTGCACCCTCGGCTCGATCTGCCTGCGCGGACACCGGTTCCGCGAGAAGCGCGGAGCCGGCAAGGCATGCAACCAAGAGCGTGCGAAGGTCAGGAAACCTCAGAGTCGTCCTCGGCGGGAAGGCGGAAGCCCAGTTGGCTCAGATAGGCGCGATTCTTACGCCACGCCTTAAGGGGTTTTACCCAGAGATCGAGATACACACGCTGGCCGAGAAAGGTCTCAATCTTCGCTCGCGATGCCTCACCAAGAGCACGGATCGCGGCGCCCTGTTTACCGATCATCATGCCCTTCTGTGATTTCCGTTCCACGAAAACGTTCATCTGGATGTAGACCGGATCCTCGGCCTCGCGGAATTCCTCGACCTGACAGAACACCGAATACGGAATCTCCTGACGGAACTGCTCAAATATCGTCTCCCGGACCAGTTCGGAGACGAAGAAGCGTACCGGGTCAGACGCGATCTCGTCTTCGGGATACAGGAAGGCATGCTCGGGCAGACCTGCTCGTAGCTTATGGAGCAGCTCACCTGTCCCCTCTCCCGTCTCAGCCGAGATTCGGAAGGCTGGCGCATTCACATGCTGCGTGATCCAGGCTTCCCACTCAGCGATCACGGCCTCGGGGGCCACATCAACCTTGTTGAGCGCCACAACTAGGGGCGCTCTGGCCTCCTCAAGCGCGGTCAGAATCCGCCGCTCGTCTCGCTTCGTCGGTGCAGCCGTCGTATCGACCACCAAGAGCACCAGATCGGCTTCGGCCAAGGCCTGAAGCGCAGCCCCAAGCATCGACCTTTGAAGCAGATCCTTGGCCTCAAGGAGGCCTGGCGTGTCCAGAAATACGATCTGGTCCGAGCCCTCTGTCAGCACACCGGTGACCCTTTGCCACGTCGTTTGCGCTTTCGGCGTCACGATCGAAAGGTGTTCGCCGAGCATCTGGTTTAGAAGGGTCGACTTTCCCGCATTCGGACGCCCCACGAGGGCTACGTATCCGGTGCGTTGAGGAGTGTCAATCAAATCCTGTCCATGAAAAGGAGAAAGTATAGTGCTCGACGGCAGCAAGAGTCAGAGGCCGTATATTGCCTCGATGCAGCTTCCTTTCGCTATCCGTGATTTCGGTCAGGCCCTGTTCCGCGGAATCCCGCTGCGGGTAAGGTCTGGTATCAATCATAACATGAAGTGGAGCATTGTAACCTCCGGTAGGGGATACGGTTCCGGCTCTTTTGGGCGCAATAGGATCGAGGCGCTACAGGCCGTTACGCAGCCCGGAGACACCTTTTGGGACATCGGTGCACACAAAGGATTCATGACGCTCGCAGCGGCGAAGATGGTCGGATCCAGCGGAAGGGTCGTGTCAGTCGAGCCCTCCGAGAGGAATCGCCGGTTTCTGGAGCGACATCTCTCGTGGAACCATGTTACCAACGTCACGGTGATCCCATCCGCGATGGGCGGAGAGGAAGGTGAAGCGTTCTTCGGCGGGCGAGGCGACTCTCTCGCCTATGAGATCGGAACTGGGGATGAGACGGTCCCGATCCGGACCTTCGGCGCAGTCATGCGAGATTTTCAGGTGCCTGCCCCGTCAATTCTTAAAATTGACGCAGAAGCGCAAGAAGGGGCCATTCTTCAGGGATCAGGTGCCGCTATTCCGCCCGACGCAGCCCTGCTCATTTCCGTACACGGGCGGACGCTTCATGAGATCGTGACCCATTGGCTGAGGCAACGTGGGTACCGTATCCTCGAGTCGTGCGAAATGGCTCGATGCTCCGCCGACCCGGAGCATCCCTGGACCAGCGACTACGACCTGCTCGCCCTAGGCCCGGAGCGCGAGGCAGATCTTCAGCGACTCGCCACCCTTCCCCTTTTTTTCCGCCCATAGCTGTCGCTTCTCCCCCCTCGTGATCGAATCCGAGACGCGATTGCGCTTCCCCGACTCCCGTCCCCTATTGGCTTCCGCGAGGCCGCCCAACGCGGACTCTGCCTAACCCCATGGAGGTTCGTGTTGCCTGGACTGCTTTCACACGTCGACCCGGACGGACTGCTGGAGTACTCGGTCGTCTATACCGACCGCGCGCTCAATCACATGTCGCAGTCCTTTCAATCAGTCATGAAGGACATTTCGGCTACCCTCAAGAAGGTGTACAACGCTGAAGCTGTCGTCGTCGTTCCGGGAAGCGGCACGTTCGGCATGGAAGCTGTGGCGCGACAGTTCGCTACAGGTCAGTCGTGCATGATTATTCGCAACGGCTGGTTCAGCTACCGCTGGACTCAAATTCTGGAGATGGGCGAGATCGCGGACTCCGAGATTGTGCTCAAGGCCCAGCGTGTCGGAGATGGCGCGCAAGCGCCCTTCGCCCCTGCCCCAATCGAAGCGGTTGTTGAGGCCATCGGTCGAGAGCGCCCAGGCGTGGTCTTCGCACCCCACGTGGAGACCTCAGCAGGCATAATCCTTCCCGACGCCTACCTCCGAGCGGTAGCTGATGCGGTCCATGCCGTGGGCGGACTCTTCGTCCTCGACTGCATTGCTTCGGGCACGATCTGGGTCGACATGGAGAAATGCGGTGCCGACGTTGTGATCAGCGCCCCGCAAAAAGGGTGGAGCGGCTCTCCCTGCTGCGGCCTCGTCATGCTCAGCCCACACGGGCTGCAGCGTCTCGGCGAGACGAACAGTACCAGCTTCGCGTGTGACCTTGGCAAGTGGCATCAGGTCATGCTGGCTTATGAGAATGGTGGGCACGCTTATCACGCCACGATGCCAACGGACGGCCTCCGTGCTTTCGCAGAAACGATGCGGGAGACTGAATCCGTGGGACTCGACGTGATCAAGGCACGTCAGCAAGAGCTCGGGAATCGAATACGCACCCTGCTCGAGGGACGGGGCTTTCGAAGTGTCGCAGCCGATGGGTTCAAGGCACCCGGCGTGGTCGTGAGCTACACCAGAGATCCGGGCATCAAGTCAGGCGCTAAATTCGCTGCGGCAGGCGTCCAGATCGCCGGCGGCGTGCCTCTTCAGTGCGACGAGGGGGACGATTTTTCTACCTTCCGCGTTGGACTCTTCGGGCTCGACAAGCTCAATGACGTGGAATCCACCATCGAGACGTTCACCAAGGCCCTCGATCGCGTGCACTGAGACTCGATCGGGGTGGGTTACGGCAACGGGACACCAAAGATGTCGTGAGCTGTCCCGCCCTCCCCCACAAGAACCCCACGTGGGCATCGCCCGAATTCAGAGAATTCGGCGACAATGCGACCTCTACGACTCGGCTGAAAAGTAGGCGCGACACCCGTCGAAAGAGGTTCGGTAGGGAGATCCAATCTGGCGATGGAGGCTCAGGTGAGAGCCTGAGCCTCCATTCGGCCGATTCCCTCAGTTGGCAGGCTCCAGACGTACGAGAGCGCTCGGCTCTCCGCTGCGGTCTTCAAGCGCGACATAGATGAAGCCGTCTGGCCCCTGGCGGATGTCTCTCACCCGCCCCAGGCCCTGGAGCAAGGTCTCTTCGCTGACCACGACATCGCCGTCGAGCGTCAGGCGCGCCATCTGCTCACCGGCCAACCCGCCGACGAACACGTTCCCGTGCCACGCCGGGAACCGTTCTCCGGTGTAGTGCATGAGCCCGGACGTCGCGATCGACGGGACCCAGAAGTGTGCTGGAGGCTCCACGTCCTCGCGCATCGTGCCCTCGTGGATCGTAGTACCACTGCCGTAGTTGACGCCAAACCCGACCACCGGCCAGCCATAGTTGAGACCGGGCAGGATACGGTTGAATTCGTCTCCCCCCTGCGGCCCATGCTCCGTGGCCCAGATGTCGCCAGTCTCCGGGATGAAGATCAGCCCCTGAGGGTTACGGTGGCCGTAGCTGTAGATAGACGGCTCGACACCCGCTGTGCCGATGAAGGGATTGTCGGGCGGAATCGTGCCGTCCTCCATCAGGCGGTTGATCGTACCATGGTGGTTCGACCGATCCTGGGCCGGATGCGTAGGCAGGTCGGCATTGGTCGACGCCTGGCGATCACCAACGCTGAAGAAGATGTGTCCCTGTCCGTCGAAGATGATGCGCGAACCGTAGTGACCACGTCCCGCCGAGTTCGCGACAAACAGCTCTTCCACGTCATGCAGTGCGTCGTTCTCGAAACGGGCCCGAATGATCGCGGTTGTGGACGATCCACCTTCTTCACCAGGCTTAGAATAGCTGATGTAGAGCATCGAATTCCGTCTGAAGTCCGGATGCACCACCACGTCGAGAAGACCACCTTGCCCCCGTACATAGATCTCCGGCAACCCCTCGACCGAAGCGGCCATGAGTTCACCGTCTCGAACGATCCGCAGACGGCCCGGGCGCTCGGTCACGAGCATGTCGCCGTTGGGCAGGAAGGTCATGGACCATGGGTTTACCAACCCCTCAGCGACGGTCACGATGCGGAAGTCGTGGTAGGTCGAACGCCGAAATTCACCGGCGTCCTGGGCGACCGCCGAGTTGGCGGTCGATACGAGCAATCCAACCGTGAGCGCGGCCGTGGCAAAGCGTGACATCCCTGCTCTCCTAGACTTCAGACGGGGCAACGCCCCGTGGGGTTCAGATCGAAGCGCAAGAGTAAGCGGGCCCAACGAAAGAGTCGAGGGGTGAGAAGACCGTCCGCGCAGAAAGAGGATAGAGTTCGTGATAAGGCACCCCTCGGTCACGGAACTCGTTCATGAAGATCCACGTGGGGGTCCCACTGATCGGGGAACCCATCTGGTCTCGGACCACAGCCTCAAGCACATGGGTCTCACCCAGATACGAGAGGGTCAAACGTTACCGACGTTGGTTCCGGCGGGACTGGAGCCACGCAGTCAACACACGAAACCAGCACGAGCGACGAAGGGAAGTGCTTGCGAGTCACCGCTGTATGGGCGACGAGGTTATCGATTGGAAAGTTACTGAAATGGGACGTCGCGATGCGACCCCTGTGTTCCTCGCCGGACTTTGCCAGGGCTCCTACCTTGATCTCTATATCCCCGGATTCTCCGCACAGTATGGAGGCACGATGACCCGCCAACGGATGAAGGCTGACGAGTTCCCGCAGGAGGTTTTGACCCTCTTCGACAAGTACGTACACGGAATGATCGACCGTCGGGCCTTCCTTGACGAATCTGCGAAGTTCGCCGTCGGCGGCATGACCGCGATGGGATTCCTGGATGCACTCAGCCCTGAGTATGCCTGGGCCGTTGAAGTACCTGAAGACGATGAGCGCGTCCACCTCGAGTACGTCGAGTATCACTCACCCAACGGATCTGGTACGATGCGGGGGTACATGGCGCGGCCCACTGGCTCCTCAGGGCCATGGCCAGCGGTTCTGGTCATCCACGAGAACCGCGGCTTGAATCCCTACGTCGAGGACGTCGTCCGGCGTTTTGGGGCCGCCGGCTTTCTCGCATTCGGACCCGATGCCCTCACCCCGCTCGGCGGGTACCCGGGCACCGATGACGAGGGGCGCACCATGCAGCGTGAACTCGATCGAGCCACAATGACGGAGGACTTCGTGGCTGCAGCCGAGTTTCTGATGGAGCACGGTGAATCCACCGGCCGCGTCGGATCCGTCGGCTTCTGCTTCGGAGGCGGCATGGTGAACACTCTGGCAGTGAGACTGCCGGCCCTCGGAGCTGGTGCTCCTTTCTACGGTTCGCAGCCGACAGCCGAGGACGTACCCAGCATCCAGGCGCCGTTACAGATTCACTACGCGGGGCTCGATGAGCGCGTCAACGCCGGATGGCCCGCCTATGAGGCCGCACTCGAGGCCGCTGGCAAGACGTTCACGATGCACATGTATCCCGAGGTGAATCACGGCTTCCACAATGACACCACACCTCGGTACGACAAGGCAGCCGCCCAGTTGGCGCAGCAACGCACCATCGACTTCTTTCGGGAGCATCTCGCATCAGAGTAGGAAGTAGCTGACGACCTATTCGAGACCGGGTACCCAAGCCTATTTCTATTCTTTTCGAAGACTTCAGAAACCACCTCGTGCCACCAATGAGGGGCTCCGTTCGCGAAGGGCGATAAATTCTGTCCGAAGTGCGGAACCCCGGCAGGCCTCGTTTCCGACACGCCTGAAGGCCTGAATGGCGCCCTGGGCACAGTGAAGATGGTGGTGTGTTCGGGCTTCCCTTCCCAGATGAGCACCCACGATCGCTTCTGCCCGAAAGTATCGAGTGACACCGGTGCCCTTAGCCCCTAAGGGTTCTGATTTCCTCCCTCTTTCGCATCGCAAAAGCCTTTCCCTGCGCGGCTCCATCGAGCGCATAGATCGTCCCACTGATAATCGACAACAGCGCCGTCGCCAGAGCGAGTGGGATGAGCCCTGCGGCGGGAAGACGCAGCACCGCCCAAAGCAGTACTGCGATGAAGAGAATGCTCGTTAAGCGACCGTGCGCACGATGACCTACTTCCAGGGGGCCATAACGCACCCTGAGAACAAGCACACCCACAACCAGCGTGAGATCTCGACCGAACACCACGAGAAAAAACCAGAACGGGAGAGGGGTGAAAGCCGGACCGACGTTCAATGTGAAGAACGTGACCAGCGCGACCTGGGCGAGCTTGTCTGCAACGGAGTCAGCCATTGAGCCCCGATCGCTGATGAGATCAAAGCGACGGGCGATCCAGCCGTCGAGAAGGTCCGAGATTCCGATTACGACCATCGTAGCGAGCGTGGCCCAACGCATGGGGTCAGAATCGAGACGGCTCCGTCCCAACTCCTGAGCGGTCACCGCGAAATACACGAAGAGCGGGATCAGGAGGACTCGTAGCAGAGTCACGATCCACAAGATCAGGCGCATGGCGTTCGTACTCATCAATCCGCGCTGAGGCTCGATCCGCCCAAGTGGCTAGATCAAAACCTGGCGACGATCGGAGCTCTCCGCAGCAAATCGTTCACGTCGGTATCTATATACCCCCCAACCACGTCGCCGTTACCCAGACAACCGCAACGGCTGCCAATAACGTGCCCAGAGGCATCACTATTCAGGCGAAGAACAGCGGCCACAGACCGACTAGTTCCGTAACTTCCCGACCCTCGATCACACCGCGGCAGGTTCCGGCATTAAGAGAACGTCGTAGGGCCGCGAGTGTGACAGGAGTCACAATCCAGAAAAAGATCAGTCGCTGAGCGAGCCAGCGGCGCACTGAAAGCTTTTCGGTCCGTGTCCTTCGGGTGAGTCACCAACCGATGGTTCCTTCACATCACAATGTCACGGTCAAGCGTCGGGCGGGAGTCTCTCAGGAGATTTTTCGATCGCTGCCAGCACTGCCGCGACGATATCCGGCGTCTGAATCAGCACCAGATTCGCTGCGGCCCCAAGCGGTACAAAACTGTCCACTGCGCGTACGCTACTGAGGCGCCCGGGATACCCTGACTCAGCGAGGTCGGCGACGACCGCTTCTGCAATTCCACCACCTGTTCGACGGCACTCATCGGCGACGATCACAGCCGTGACACCTTCCGCCTCAGCCCGGACGGACTCGAGCGGGAGCGGGTTGAGCCAACGAAGATCCAGGACCTTCGCATGCACTGCGTGGTCACGACTCAGAATAGCCTGTGCCTGCAAGCTCATGCGCAGGCCATTCGCGTAACTGACGATCAGCACCTCGGGGGGGGCCTCCGGAGCGTGAACTCCGACTTCGCCAGGCAAAATCGCCTCGCCGGGCAGCGGATAGTCGCTCAGCCACCGACCGTCACCGTCTTCGTGCAGATCCCGCTCGTGATACAGGGCAATCGGTTCGAGAAACACGACCACCCGACCACTCGTCGCGGCAGTCGCCACACATCCTCGCAGCAGCTTAACCGCCTCGTCGCCCCGAGAAGGGGCAGCAATGAGGAGCCCGGGGATGTCTCGCAGCCCGCCAAGGCTGTTGTCATTGTGAAAGTGCCCGCCGAAGCCTTTCTGATAGGCCAAGCCCGCCATGCGGATGACCATGGGGTTCTGGAACTGGCCTGAACTGAAGAACTGAAGAGATGCGGCTTCGCCCCGGATCTGATCGACCGCGTTGTGGACGTACGCCAGGTACTGGATCTCGGGGATAGGCAGCAGGCCCAACATAGCTGCACCCTGGGCCAGCCCCAGGATCGTTGTCTCGTCGAGCTGCGTGTCGAAGACACGACCCTGCCCGAAGCGTTTCTGCAGGCCCGCCGTGACATAGTAGACGCCTCCCTTCCGGCCCACATCCTCCCCAAACACAAGTGTCTCAGGACGACGCAGCATCTCGTCGGCAAGTCCGGCGCTGAGGTGCGCGGCCATCGTGCGCTTAACCGGGGCCGTCGCGAACTCGGGCGCGTCGTCACCCCAGAGTGCCTTGCGCGCGGCAGCGTCGGGGATACCACGAGCTGAGAGTCGAGCCGACGCCTCGTCGTAGGGGGCGAGAGGTTTCACGATCGCCTCGACGCTTGTGAGTTGACCTCTCCGAGCGGCCTTCTCCCCAGCCTCGTCGACCCGGCGACGGATACGGGCGACGATTTCCTGAAGCTGGGCTGGTGTGGCCGCACCCAGTTCGATCAGTCTGCGCGCATTCAAGATCAACGGGTCCCTGCCCTCGCTCTCTCTAATCTGCGCCGCCGGCCGATAGGCGGTTTCGATATCGCTGCCGGCGTGTCCCCAGAGACGCTCCGTCGGGAGCCTCAGGAACACCGGAACGCGCCGAGAGCGGCAGACGTGTATCGCCTGCTCGACCGTGTCCCATACATCATCGACTTCGCCATCAGCGTCGAAGAACCGCAGGTACCTCGAGTCGCTGTACGTCTCAGTGATCCAGCGCTGGGGCGTTTCGACCGAGATGCCAATTCCGTTGTCTTCGCAGACGAAGAGGATCGGCATCGGGTTGCCGCGCCTCAAGCCGTATCGGGCGGCGTTGATGCCACTGAGCGCAGTCGCGTGGTTCGCGGAAGCGTCTCCGAAGGAGCACATCACGATCGCATCATCTGGAAGGCCCGGATCGTGATCGAGCCTCCGTGAACGACCGAGCGCGAACGCCATTCCCACTGCCTTGGGAAGATGTGACGCGATGGTGCTGGTTTGTGGTGGTACCCAGAGAGGGTGACTTCCCCAGACCTTGTGACGCCCCTGGGAGATCGGATCATCCTTCGATCCACAGATAGACAGCATCGTATCGAGCACCGGGTCGATGTCCGGCGACTGACTCGAGCGAGCCATCATGAATCCGCCCGAGCGATAGTGGAGAAAACTTGGGTCGTTCAGTCGCAGTTGCGTTCCGACGATCGCGTTCTGCTCATGTCCAGCACTGGAGATCGTGTAGTACGAGAGTCCACGGGCCTTGAGTCGTCGCGAGGCCGCATCTGTGGAGCGACTGGCGAACTGGTTCTCGAACAGGGTTCGAGCCATGGTGGCTGTGAGCGTGGACCCAGGGCGAACCGGGTCGTCGTCCTCAAGCAGGTGCCGGGCCGGCTGTGCCGCCGCGAGGGCCGCGTCGAGTTTCTCCTCGGCGGCAGTAACTCGATCCGTAGACAAGGACCGGACTCCAAGTGATGGGAGAGCGTTCGCCCGACGCTACCCGCGCCGGAGCGAAAGCAAGCTATGCAGTCGAGGCGGACGGTGTCGAGTGGAGCGAACACTTATCCGGAAGGCGACTGCAAGGACAGAGAAGCTGGAGCCGCTCGCAGGCACGGCGACACAGACGCACAATGCAAAGGGTGTAACACGCCTGGGTTTCGCCGAGGTCACGCCGTTCCAGACGAGAGGACAAGGCTTGCCGCGAGCGGTATTCGGGCGACCCATGCGAGGGTGCGAATCCAGTTGGTGGCCACAAGCCACCTGTGAGCCTGCGTGTCGAAGCCTCGCCGGAGTGCCGAGTGCGCGGGCACTTGAAGCAGCGCGGTCGAAGCCCAGATCATCACCAAAAGACCAAACCCAATGATCGCCACTTCGCGCCCTTCGACACGCGTAGCCACGAGCCATACGGCTGCCAGGGCCTCAGCCAGCATGGGTATTCCCACGACTCCGCTGGTCAGCACCCCATGCCTAGATTGGTATTCGACGTACCCGGACGCCCCTATGTGCGCCATAAGCGGATAGTGAACGAACTGAACGAAGACAATGACTCCGGCCATGAAAGCCGTAGCCACGAGATGCACGAGCTCAACCGCCACTGCGCTCAGGTCCGACGGCTTGCTGATCCGTCTCGGTCGCCGAGAAGCTCGCCCTCGCGAGCACGTAACTTCCGGCTAAGAACAGGAACATCACACCGCAACCGAATGCGAGCAGTGTTCTGTCATCCATGGTTGTTCCCTGCCAGCAGGAGCGCACCAGCTGAGCAGATGGAGGGCACCCAGATGCCAACAAAGAGCCCGCGCTCCCGGTCTCCGCTGAACCACAGCGTGACAGAAAGAACGAACGACAAGAAGGCGGCCGTGAGAAAGAAGGCCTTGGCGATCCTGATCTTCCTTTGTTCAGCGAATTGGTTTGAACGGTCAGGCGAAGTCATGTAAGGTGCTCCTAGATGATTTTTCGGTGATTCACAGAGAGTGAATGACCGCGACCGCGGTGGACATGAAGAGCATGAGCGACGCAGGAAGGGCCTTGGTCCAAGGATCCCGAATCCGAATGTGGGCAATGACCGCCGCCACCATCAGCAGAGCCATCAGGACCGCGGCAGTCGTTGCCAGTGAGCTGAAGTAGATCCCGGCCACGAGAGCCGCAGCTAGGGCAAGCTTTGTTATCCCGACTGCCCGGCGGACCCAGTCAGGCAGGCCGTACCGGGTGAATTCTTCGGCCAATGAACTGGCGCCTTCCGGCCGATAAGGCGTGGAACGGTCGGCGCGCAGGATCCAGACGTTGGCAATGCCAAGTGCGATGATGATTTGGAGAGCGACCGCGACGTTATCCACAAAAGGCCTCCTTAATTTTATTTATACAACGGATCTACAAATGCTCTCGGATAGCATCGCGGTCGCTGATTCAGCTGTCAATCCTTGTACAACAGATGAACGCGCGGTGGACTGGGTGCGAGCAGAACTAGGGACGAGGTTTGGCGGTCCGCCACGAACTGAAGCGTGATGCCTGGTGCCGGGGCGGCAGGGTCGCGGATCAGGAACGCATGTGGAGAGATAAAGGAAATGAGCGTTCCGAAAACACACAGATCATTTATCTACTGCTTCCCTTGCTGTCCTATTCGCCTTCACCGTCGAGCCGCTTTTTGTGCTCTGGCATAGGCACAAGTTTCGGTCGATGGGACCCACCGCCGCGTCCCATCGCCGAACCAACCCTGGGTGAACCGTTCATCGGGGATCGTTCACAGTGCAACCGCCGTGAGCCCAACCAAGCCTTGTCCGTAGGCATGGGTTTGAGCGGATCACCAGGTTTTCTGGG
>JAPKBW010000023.1 GCA_028823235.1 Longimicrobiales bacterium
GAGAAAACACCAGGTTCTGCTTGACGATTCGCCTTGTGCGGTGGCTGAGTCGCACCGCGCGAGCCAAGGTCCCGATGTCTTCACCCATTACCACGATATCGGCGGTTTCGAGCGCTACATCCGTCCCGGCTGCACCGATCGCGACGCCTACGTCTGCCATCGCGAGCGCAGGCGCATCATTCACCCCGTCCCCGACCATGGCGACGGGTCCCGCCCTCTGCAGCTCTGCGAGAACGTGGCTCTTTTCGTCAGGAGCCAGGCCCGCATGGACCGTTGAGATCCCGACTTCCTTCGCGATCGCCTCGGCGGTCGACTGCGCATCTCCAGTCAGCATGACGACCTCGGTAATGCCAGCGGCTCGAAGTTCGCGAATCGCCTCAGCGGCTCGGGGTCTCGGGTGGTCCTCGATCGCGAACATGCCTACGTGGACCCCGTCGAGTGCAAAGTGGACGGGTGTCGCCGTCGGATGGTGCTCTTGGAGCCACTGGTCTGCCTCTTTCGGTATCGGAGAGGCCGTTCGCTCTTCAATCCAGCTCCGGCGCCCCACCTCTACCCGATGGCCCGACACCTCGGCGATCACACCTTTACCGGGTGTGGAGTCGAACGAAGTGGGCTGGGTGACGGGCAGGCCCTGAGCATCCGCTTCGCGGATGATCGCCGCCGCCAGGTGGTGCTCGGACCGAGCCTCCGCGCCGGCAGCCAACGCTAGGGCACTGGCCTCCGAGACGCCGCTCGCCGAGCTGAACCGCATTGCCACGACGCTTGGGCGGCCCACGGTAATGGTACCCGTTTTGTCCAGGGCAAATGTTGTAACGTTTGCTAGGGCATCCAGATGGGCGCCTCCCTTAAAGAGGATTCCATGGCGGGCGCCGTTGGACACTGCGGAAACGATCGTAGCGGGTATCGAGATCACCAGCGCACACGGTGAAGCCACTACGAGGAGGGTCATCGCACGATAGAATGCTTCGTCGAAGGCCCATCCGAGGAGTAGCCACGGAATAAGGATCGCGGCCCCGGCGCTGACGATCACCGCGAACGCGTAGCGACCCTCAATCTCCTCGATCCAGCTCTGGGTGGGTGCCTTGGCCTCCCGCGCCTCCTCGACTAGCAAGATGATACGAGCGAGAGCGGTATCGCTTGCTGCTCGGGTCATCCGGAGGTCCAGCGAGCCCGACCCATTGAGCGTGCCGGCAAAGACCATCGCCCCAGGCTTCTTCCCGACGGGTATCGGCTCCCCGGTCAACGTCGACTCGTCGACAGAGGACGACCCGTCGATAATCTCACCATCGACAGGGATTCGGTCCCCCGGTCGCACTCGAACCACATCGCCGAGCTGGAGTTGTCCGATGGGGACCCGGTTCTCGCCCCCGTCCGAAAGCAGGACGGCTTCCTCTGGTCGGAGTTCTACAAGAGCTTCGATCGACCTGCGTGTGCGACGAAACGTGAAGGTCTCAAGTGTATTCCCAAGTGAAAACAGGAAGAGTAGTGCCGCACCCTCGAGCCAATGGCCGACAATCGCGGCACCGGTGGCTGCAAGCAGCATGAGGACATCCACGTCGAGTTCCCGACACCGTAGCGCACGGGTTGCCCTGAGGGTCGCGTCCCAGCCGCCGGCCCCGTAGGCGACGAGCAGGGCTGGCAGGGCTGCTACTTCGAGACCGAAGGTCGGCGCGAGCCATCCGAAGAGTATGGCGAGCAAGGCCACACCGGTTGAGAGCGCTTGTAGTTGGAGTCGCTTAGGGTCGACTCCGTTCAAATCACAGCAGCTGTTCGCCATAGGGCCCTTATCAATAATTAATCTTGGTAAGATATCAGCGCCCTTTCGCGACACCAATCCAGGGCCTCAGGCGGCGCTGCATAAGCCATGTCGTTTCGGTCATGCTTGCTCCTCGCTACTACGCGTGCAGATTGGGTCGGCAGAACCATGATCGGGCGGAAGACGCCCCAACCGCAGATGTGAGTGAGGCCGCTTAATGAGTAGCGACACCGGAGCCCTGGATGACCTGCTTCACGAAGATCGTCGCTTTCCACCCCCCAAGGACTTCGCTGCCGGTGCGGTACTGAGTGATCCGGGCATCTACGACCGAGCGAGCAGCGATCCTGAGGCTTACTGGTCGGATTGGGCGGAGAAGCTCGAGTGGTTTGAACCGTGGCATACCGTACTCGAGTGGACTCCCCCATACGCGAAGTGGTTTCTGGGCGGCAAGCTCAACGTGTCTCACAACTGCCTCGATCGGCACGTTGCTGCAGGGAAGGGTGATCGAACCGCGATCATCTGGGAGGGCGAACCGGGGGATACCCGTACATACACCTATTCGGAGCTCCTCGCCGAGGTGTCCGCATTTTCAAACGCGTTAGCCGGTCTGGGGGTCGGGCGCGGCGACCGCGTCACGATCTACCTGCCGATGATTCCCGAAGCCGCCATTGCGATGCTGGCCTGCACCCGACTGGGCGCGATTCACTCGGTGGTTTTCGGCGGTTTCAGCCCGGATTCGCTGGCAGATCGCAACAATGACGCCGAATCCAAGGTCTTGATTACCGCGGATGGCGGATGGAGGCGCGGTCGGGTGGTGGCGTTGAAGGCGAACGCGGACGCCGCGATGGAGCACTCGCCGACCGTTGAGCATGTGGTCGTAGTGGCTCGCGGGGGGACACTGACGGAAGAGAACCCAGTCCCCATGGTTGAAGGGCGGGACCACTGGTATCACGAACTCGTAGAGGTGGCCTCTTCGGATTGTCCGGCAGCCTCCATGGACGCAGAAGACACGCTCTTCATTCTTTACACGTCGGGTACGACCGGGAAGCCGAAGGGCGTGGTACATACGACTGGGGGATACCTGACCCAGGTCTATGCGACCACCAAGGCCGTGTTCGACCTGCAAGAGGACGATGTTTATTGGTGTACCGCCGACGTGGGCTGGATCACGGGTCACAGCTATATCGTGTATGGTCCGCTCGCGAACGGGGCGCAGATCGTGATGTATGAAGGTGCACCGGATACTCCGGACCGCGGTCGTTTCTGGCATATTTGTGAGAAGTACGGCGTCACGATCTTCTACACGGCGCCGACTGCGATTCGTGCGTTCATGCGCTGGGGAGACACGTGGCCCGCCGAGTCAGACCTGTCCAGCCTTCGGCTGCTCGGTACAGTCGGGGAGCCCATCAATCCCGAGGCCTGGATGTGGTATCACCGGCTGATCGGTGGGGAGCGTTGTCCGATCGTCGATACCTGGTGGCAGACCGAGACCGGCGGGATCATGATCACGCCCTTGCCTGGGCTGACGGAGACTAAGCCTGGTACGGCAGCCCGTCCGTTCCCCGGCATTCAGGCGAAGATTCTCTCGGAGGACGGTGCGGAAACGCCCGCCGGGTACCTCGCCATCACGACGCCTTGGCCCTCGATGCTACGGACGATCTGGCGGGATGATCAGCGCTTCCGAGACACCTACTGGTCGAAGTGGAAAAACGTGTACTTCCCCGGGGACGGGGCGAAGACCGACGAGGATGGGTACTTCTGGATTCTGGGCCGAGTGGACGACGTGTTGAATGTCGCCGGCCATCGAATAGGCACGGCAGAGGTGGAGAGCGCGCTGGTAGACCATCCTTCTGTGGTAGAGTCTGCCGTGGTGGGGAAGGCGCACGAGATCAAAGGAGAGTCGATCGCCGCTTTCGTGACGCTCAGGGAGGGGATTGAATAATCTGACCAGCTGATGGCGGAAATCCGAAACCACGTCGGCATGAAGATCGGAGCGATTGCCAAGCCAGAGATCGTGGTATTCTCTGCAGATCTCCCCAAGACGCGCTCGGGGAAGATCATGCGACGGCTCCTTCGCGACATCGCGGAAGGGCGGGCGGTGGGAGATACTACGACGCTCGCAGATCCGGATGTGGTGAAGCGGCTGCAGGATATGCACGAAGCGGAAGAGGGCTGACCGGAATCGGTCAGCCGGAAGAGTCCTGTTAGTCTGTGGCCATCGGGTCACGCGATGACGGGGCTTTGCTAGCCCTCTCCTCTTCAGATTTCTTCTTGATCTTCCGCGCAGGCACGCCGACGTAGACCCAGTGTGGCTCTGTGCTCTTGGTAAGCATGGACCCCGCACCGACCATCGAGTCGTCCGCGATGTGCGCACCGGCCAGCACGGTCGCGTGGTATGTCACCCGTGCACCCTTGCCGATGACGGTCTTGGGCAGATAGACGATGCGTCCGTCGACGATGTTGTGCGAGTGTGAGTACACGTTCGTGAAGTCCGCGACGGACGAACCGTCGCCGATGTCGATCCCACCGCGGTCGTCGAGCAGGACGTGTCGGTGAATGACTACGCCGTCGCCCACATTCAAGTTGTATCCGTAGGAAACGCGGACGTGGGTGAACGCCTTAAAGTTCTTCCCACAACTCCCGAACACATGCTGGGCCAAGGCCCGCCGAAAATGGATACCCAGCTCGACGTTCTCGCCCAAGGCACTGCGGTCGAACATTTCCCACAGCCACAGAAGCGGCTTTCGCGGGGCATATTGCTCGAGGTCGATCTCCTCGTAGTACTCAGGCTCGAGGGTCACATTGCGCGGGTCCATCTGCGCCAGTGCAACTCGAGCAGTTGTTGAAAGCTGGGCCGGGTCTGATGTTGAAAATTCCGGGTAGTAAATATCCGTAAGGATTGTACGGCACAGCTCGTTGCGATCGCAGTTCGGGTCGTCCAAGGCCTCGCGAAGCCAGGCGAGCCACTCGTCGTAAAGGCTCTGTGCGGCGTTCGCTACGGGGACCGGACGCAATGGTAGGAAATGCATAACATGACTTTATCTGGAATGAGAGGAGTGGCAAGGCTGTCGCGACAATCCTCGCCCGTTAGACTTACCGGAAAGCACCACAAACTGAGTCGCAACCAATGCATGATGTCCTTCGGCAGCGCCTGATTCGGAAGCTAGAAAGCCTTCCCGACGAGCAGATCTACCAGGTCCTCGACTATATTGAGTTTCTGGAGTCGAAGTACGCGGCCGCCGCGGATCTTGAGGCGTCCGGACTGCAGAAGTTCGCCGAAGGCCTCGAAGACAAGATGCGGCGGCGAGCGGTGAGCCCGAACACGATTCGCGAGGCGTTTCAGCTGATCTCTGCTGCGGATCGGGTCCTGACCGGTGTTTCGTCCGCGGGTAAGCAGATCCTGAATGACCTGAACCAGGTGATCGAGCCGGAGGATGATGAGGCGGATCAGATCGAATCCGGGGATGATGCGACGCATATCGAGGCCGATCCACGCAAGAGTTCTCAGGGCGGATGACTCGACGTTGACGGTCCTCGCCGGTCCGAATATCCTTCCCGATGGAATCAATGAAGCTCTTCGGAGCATGTATGCGCCCGCGCTGCGAGGACCGGTCTGAACGGTCCCGGAGACGGGCGTTCGCTATTTCTGAAAGGTCGGAATCTCCATGACTGACGGGTCAGCTGACGGCCGGATTGTCAAGACGGCGCTCACGTTCGACGACGTTCTCCTCATCCCTGGGCATTCTCTCGTGCACCCCAAGGACACCGACGTCTCGACGTGGGTCACGCGAGGCATCGAGCTGCGGATTCCACTGCTGGCCGCGGCCATGGACACCGTCACCGAGTCGGCGATGGCGATCCAGATTGCGCGCGAGGGTGGCATGGGCATCATCCATAAGAACCTCTCCCCCGAGCGACAGGCCGAAGAGGTCGACCGGGTGAAACGGTCGGAAAGTGGGATGATTCTGAATCCGATCACGCTGGCGTCTGATGGGTCTCTTCAGGACGCGCATGCACTGATGTCCCGCTTTTCGATCAGCGGGGTCCCGATTGTTGAATCGGATGGGCGGTTGGTCGGAATTATCACC
This sequence comes from Longimicrobiales bacterium, assembly GCA_028823235.1. NCBI lineage: Bacteria > Pseudomonadati > Gemmatimonadota > Longimicrobiia > Longimicrobiales > Longimicrobiales bacterium. The sequence continues at coordinate 5,845 of JAPKBW010000023.1, forward strand.
AATCGCGACATGCAGTTCGAGACCGACCTCAGCAAGCCGATCTCTGCAGTGATGACTTCGGAAGGTCTAGTCACGGTTCCGGTCGGGACCACACTGGAGCAGGCTCAGGCGATCCTGCATCAGCATCGTATCGAGAAGCTCCCGGTGGTGGATGACGAAGGCCAGCTGCGGGGGCTCATTACGGTCAAGGACATCTTCAAGCGCCGCCTGTATCCGAAGGCCTGCAAGGACGAGCATGGGCGTCTAAGAGTCGGCGCTGCCGTCGGAGCTTCGCCCGCGGATCTCGAACGGGCCCAACTGCTCGTTGATGCCGGTGTCGACGTCATTGTGGTAGACACCGCGCACGGGCACTCGGAAGCCGTTCTCGAAGCTGTCGGGCGGGTTCGGGAGCGTTTCCCCGACATTCAACTCATCGGCGGGAACGTGGGCACGGTGGAAGGTGCGAAGGCTCTGGCCGCACGAGGAGTCGATGCGGTGAAGGTGGGCGTAGGCCCGGGCTCGATCTGCACGACCCGTGTAGTGACAGGCGTGGGACTGCCGCAGCTGTCTGCGATCATGGACGCCGTGGCCGGGGTCGATGATTCGATTCCGTGCATCGCCGACGGCGGTATCCGGTACTCAGGTGACATGGTGAAGGCGCTGGCAGCTGGAGCCCATTCCGTGATGATGGGGTCGATGTTCGCAGGTACCGATGAGTCGCCCGGGGAGACATTTCTTCTCGAAGGTCGCCGCTTCAAAACTGTGCGGGGGATGGGCTCTCTCTCCGCGATGGAGGAAGGTTCTGCGGATCGGTACTTCCAGGAGGGCGAGGAAAAGAAGAAGCTCGTTCCTGAAGGCATCGAGGCGCGCGTACCATACAAGGGGCCCGTTTCAGACACAATTTACCAACTCATTGGCGGGCTCCGCAGTGGCATGGGATATTGTGGAGTCGGGACCATCGATGAACTTCGGAGGAACACGCGCTTCAATCGGGTGACGACAGGCGGGCTCAGAGAGTCCCACCCCCATGATGTCACCATCACTCGTGAGGCCCCGAACTACCACGGTTAGGGCGTGAAGCGATCCATTAGCCTCCTCATCTCAGCCGCGGTCGCGTCGCTCACGACCGCTGGCTGTTCGGTGATCGGAGGCTCGAGCCCGACGCCTTCCGCGCCGGCGCCGGTGCCGGTGCCGACGGTTCGCGTACTGCCCGCGAACTTGAAGGCTCTGCCCGGGGCCATCTACCTGACGCCCCCTGAGGGCGAGGCTCAGGTTGACCGGCTCTTGGCATCCCCAGTCATGAGGAATCCGGAGTTCCAGGCCGCCGTGGGCAGGTGGGTCGACTATTGGCAGGGCCCTGCTAAGCCGTGGTTCCCGGTATTCCTCCAGCGGATGGGTGCCTTCGAGCAGACCGTAGACTCGGCACTTTCAGTGCGGAGTATGCCTCCTTCGCTCCGCTACGTGCCGCTCATCGAGAGTGGCTACAGCACCGGAGCTCAGAGTCACGCGAGTGCGGTCGGAATGTGGCAATTCATGTCTGGAACGGCTCGCGAATTTGGTATGGAGGTCGGTGCGTTCGTTGATGAGCGCCGAAATCCATACATGGCAACTGAGGCCGCGGTCGACTTCCTGGACGAACTGAACGAACGCTTCAGTTCGTGGTTCCTGGCGCTCGCCGCGTACAACGGGGGGCCGAATCGGGTGCGACGGATTCTTCGCGCGAACGCCCCCCTCGCTCTGCCGTCGGACAGCCTCTTCTGGGCGCTCAGGGCGCATTGGCCTCGAGAGACCCAAGAGTTCGTGCCGAAACTGGTCGGAGCGATCATCGTCGCGCAAAACCCCGAGCGCTACGGTTATGCCACCCCGGTCGGCGACCCGCCGCTGACGTTCGATATGGTCACGGTCCCGGAGGCCACGACGTTCGATGTCCTCGCGGGCGCCGCGGAGGTCGATGAAGAGGAAATTCGGCGACTCAACCCGGAGCTGTTTCGGGGCTTCACCCCACCAGGTTCGAGTTACCTGCTACGGGTGCCGGCGGGGCGAGCGGAGCGCTTCTCCAAAAATTACGCGGCAATTCCCGCGTCGGAGCGAATGGCGATTGTTGAGCACGCTGTGGTGAGCGGAGAGACCTTATCCCACATCGCCCGTCGGTACGGGGTGAGCGTGTCCGATCTCGAGGCAGCAAATCCAGACATCCGACCAAAATACCTGCGAATTGGTGCGAATGTTACCGTCCCCATCACGCTTGCTCGGGGCGGGGTAGACTTCTGCCACTAAGTTACTCCGACGTCCAGCTTCCCGAGGCCCCCCCCTCCTTGCGGAGGAGCCGGATCCCTTCGATACGCATGCCCCGGTCGACGGCTTTGACCATGTCGTAGACCGTGAGAAGGGCGACTGAGATCGCGGTCAGCGCCTCCATTTCGACGCCGGTCTTTCCAGCGTAGGTAGCGGTTGACCGAGCGCGTACCCCCGGCAAGGCAGCGTCGACTTCGAGTGATACCTCCACTGAAGCCCCGGGGAGAGCGTGGCAGAGCGGGATCAGGTCGGCGGTCTTCTTTCCGGCCATGATCCCCGCGAGCTCGGCAATCTGGATCGGGTCACCCTTTTCCGTGCGACCCTGTACGATCCTCGCGAGCGTGTCGGGTGACATCACGATGTGTCCCTCGGCCAACGCGGTCCTCCGCGTGACGTCTTTCTGCGTGACATCCACCATATGAGCCCGCCCGTCGGCGTCGAGGTGCGTCAAACGGTCCAGTCGTTCACTCATTGGGCCTTGCCTGAAACGAGGTGTGAGTGGTGAAGTGCGCGCCGAAGGTCCCGGACCAGTCCGCTCACCACGAGCTGCGGATTGACGTTCCCGCGGGCCAGTTCGCGCGCTCTCTCGACCGACAGGAATGCGTCTGTCACGTCCACCGCTTCGAAGGCACCGGACGCGACATGCTGTTGAAGCTTCGGCAAGGCGTCCCGGTTGAACACCAGGTGGTCGGCGCCGGCAGCAACAGCGGCGAGGTCTCGGAGCCACTCTTCGACGAACGAGAAAAGATCGATGAGTTTGCGAGCCCCGGCCGGGGGGAAGGAGATTGCAAGACTGTAGCCAGCTGCAGGCTCCTTCGAGGTTGCGGATACGACGATGTCGTAGGCACGGCGCCTGAGCAACTCGAGTGGTCCAAGACCATCTCCGTCAGGCAGGAAGCTCAGGGCCCGTCCAGGTGAGCCCTGACCCAGTCCCGTGGCCCAGTCGATGACCTTGGACTCGGCATCGGTGTGCTCGGTCAGAAAGCCGCGAACCTCGTCCTGCGACAGTGGTGGGACGTGCAGCGGCACAGTGCGTGACCGGATGGTCGGTAGCAGAAGTCCCGGCTCGCTGCTGGTGAGAATGAAGCGCGCGTCACCCGGTGGCTCTTCCAGAATTTTCAATAGTGCGTTTGCGGCTTCAGGGCTTGCCTCCTGCGGCACGAGCGTCTCGGCCTGACCCACAATGAAGACGGGGCCATCCGCCATCGTGGGACGGCGGGTCGCCGTAGCCCGGAGGCTCGTCACCATTCCCAGGTAGATGCCCCGGACCTCATCGACACAGCTGCCCCGCACAGCATGGGCTCGGAGTTCAGAGAGTTCGGCGAACCGATCTCGCTCGAGGGCCGAGACGAGTCGATCCCCCGAGACGCCCTTGGGTCGCTGAAGGGGGAAGTACCAATGGATGTCAGGGTGTTCGAGCGAGAGCGCCATCCGACAAGGTCCGCAGCTGTCGCAAGGGCCGTCCCCTGGCGACTCGCACACCGTGAGGCGAGCCAGCCAGAGCGCCAAGTGCTGTTTCCCGATCCCGCGTGCGCCGTGGAGGAGCAGAGAACTCGGGAGTGCGTCGACCGCGTGTGCGCGGACCAGCGCCCGGCGCGTGTGCTCGTGACCGACGAGGGCGTGCAGACTCAAGGGACTTTTCTCCGCTTTAACCAGAGCAGGGGGTCCTGGGCCAGCGGGGTTCCGCCATCCATCGGGACGCGAATCTGAAATTCGAGATGGGGGCCCTCTGGGGTATCCCCGCCTCCGACCGTCCCGACGACCTGGCCAGCGGTGACATCACGCCCTTCGACGACGCCAACCTCCTCAAGGTAGGCGTACAATGTGTATACGCCGTCGCCGTGCCCGACGATGACCGTGGGCCCGTACCCTTCGAAGTGACCCGCGTAGGCGATGATGCCATCCCGGACAGCCCTGACTGGTGTCCCGGTCGGTGCTTCGATGCCGATCCCGTTCCACCGGATCACCGTGCCATTGGCGCGCCGGTTCGGTCCAAACTCGTAGAGTACGTCACCGTTCACCGGCCATTCGAGGGTTCCTGCATCCTCGGCTACGATCGCCGCGCCGCCCGATCTTAGCCGTGCCGCCTCGATCTCTCTCCGGCGTTCTTCGAGTTCATCGATCAGGCCTGTCATACGGCCCTCGTCGGCTGCGAGCTCGGTGATTCGCCCGGTCGCCGTGACCTCCCGGGCTCGGAACTGCTGGAGGGAAGACTGGTGCTCGGATTCAACGCCGCGGAGACGCGCGACCTCGCTCAGTCGATCCTGTCGCAACGAGCCCAACAGCGACATGCGATCTCGGAGAGCTTCATCCTGCTCGTTCAGGCGGATTCCGAGCGCCTGAACACGCTCGACCAGCGCTCGATCGAAGGCAGCGATCCGCTCGAGGTATCGGTAACGGTTGAGCAGGTCGCTGAAGGAGCGTGCACCGAGGAGGACCTGCGTCGTGTGTAGCCGGCCCATCTTGTAAATGTCACGAAGCCGTCGAAACAGCGTCGCCTCGCTCACGGCCAGGCGCTCTTGGGACTGGATCAGAGTTCGAGTCGACTCTCGTACCTGACCTGCGGTCGCATCGGACTGAAAATCGACCTCGGCGAGGACGGACCGGGACGCTGACAGGCGGAGCTCTATATTGGCGAGTTCGCCCGCCTCATCTCTGACGCGGTTTCGGACATCCCCGACCTCCCGCTCGAGTCGAGCACGTTCCTCACGGATCTGTTCGAGCCGCCGCTGGCTCTGCTGGATCTCTCGATTGATGTCCGGGTCCTGCGCCGCCGCAGACGGTGTCATCACGAGTCCCAAGAACCCGACAAGGATCGCGGCCCTCGTGGTGGAGACCTGCCGCATCAGATCTCCCTCAAATGCTTTCGGATTGCCACTGCGCTCGAGGCGGTTCCGAAGCAGCCTCCTATTGCGAGCCCGATGAACACCCAGAGGTTCGGCACCCAGGAGATATCGAAGAGATAGGTGTGCACGCCGTGGTAGGTAGCGTAGGTCATCAGCGAAGCCAGAATCCCTCCGGCGATGCCTGCGAGCGCACCTTCGAGAAGGAAGGGTCGGCGAATGAAGCCGTTCTTGGCTCCGACGAGCCTCATGACGTAGATCTCGTCCTTCCTGGCGAAGATCGTGATTCGTAGGGCCGTCCCGATGATCAGTGCTGCAACGAGCGCGAATGCAGCGCCGAGGACTGCTGTGCTGGCCGCGCCGACCCGCCGAAGCGTGAAGAGTCGATCTACCCACTCTTCGCCATACAGGGCGTCCTCCACGAAGGGATAGCGCTCCGCCGCGTCTGAGATGCGCTCGACGACCTCTGGATTCCGATCTCCCGGACGCAGTTCGACCTCGAGCGACTGAGGAAGGGGATTCACTTCGGAGTCTAGGAAGAGTTCGCCAAATTCCGGCAACTCGGTCTGCGCCCGCTCCAGGGCGTCACGTTTCGACAGATACCGCACCTGGCCGACTTCGTCGAGGGCGCTCAACTCGGTCAGCAGTTGATCGATTTCACTCTGGCGGGTGTCGTCTCTCAAATAAACCACCACTTCCACTCGTTCTTCGATGAGTGAAAGGGCCAGCTGGAGATTGTAGGTCGCAAGCGAGAACAGACCGACGACGAAAAGAGCCAGTCCGACCATCGCCGCGGACAGTCCTGTCAGTACCGGTGCCCTGCGGAACGCTGCGATCGCTTCGCGCAACGCGTACATCAGTCCCCCCTCGTGGGCTCAGACTGCGGCACGCTGGACGGCTGCGGCTTCGTCGAGGTCTCGGAGTCGTATACGAGTTCGCCCTGATCCAGTTCGAACACCCTCGCTGTGGGGTGCCTGCGAATCAGTTCGAGGTCGTGGGTGGCCATCAGCACCGCCATGCCCTTGGCGTTGATGTCTTTGAAGAGCTCCATGATACCTCGCGTAGCGCGCTCGTCGAGGTTTCCGGTCGGTTCATCTGCGAGAAGTACGAACGGGTCGTTCGCCAAAGCGCGAGCAATGGCTACGCGCTGTTGTTCACCGCCGGAGAGCTCATTGACCAGTGCACTCGCCTTAGGCGCCAGTCCAACCTGCGCTAGGAGGCGCTGGGCACGTGACTGCACAGCCTTAGTCGGTGTGCCGGTCACCTCGAGAACGAACGCGACGTTTTGCAGCGCGGTGCGACCCGGTAGCAGCCGAAAGTCCTGGAACACCATTCCCACGCGACGTCGTACCTTCCACAGATCTCTCTCGGTTATGCGTGCCGACGAGAAACCAGTGACGCGGACCGCTCCGTCCGTCGGTCGATCTGTCATGTGAATAAGGCGGAGCATCGTGGACTTGCCGGACCCGGAGTGCCCGGTCAAGAAGGCGAACTCGCTCTTCTTCAGGTGGAAGGAGACGTCGCGAACCGCGAATCCGCGTTTCGGATATTCCTTCGATACGTGCGTGAGTTTGATCACCGGATTCGGTCGACGCGGGACGTCCCGTGGTTCCGGGAGGGAAGGTTAGACATGGAGAGAGGAGGTGTCAAAGCGGGCCTTGGCGAGGCGCCACGCCAGGCGGAGAGCCTCGAGCATGGAAGAAGAGTCAGCGGTTCCTGAGCCGGCGATATCAAAGGCGGTGCCGTGGTCGGGAGAGGTTCGGACAAAGGGCAGTCCTATGGATACGTTGACGCCGGTACCGAAGGAAACGGTCTTGAACGCGGCCATGCCCACATCGTGATAGGGAGCCACCACCGCATCGAAGCCTCCGGCGAGAGCGCGACTGAATACGGTGTCGGCGGGGAGCGGGCCCAGCACGTCGATCCCGTTCGCTCTGGCCGCGTCGACGGCTGGACCGAAGGTCTCTGCCTCCTCATTGCCAAACAGGCCACCGTCTGAAGCGTGAGGGTTGAGCGCGCAGAGGCCTATTCTAGGTGTCTCGATTCCCCAGTCCCGGACCAGTGCGTCGTGAAGAAGTCCGATTTGGCGTATCAACAGGTCAGAGGTCAACGCCGCCGGGACCGCAGACAGCGGCAGGTGCGTGGTTGCGAGGAGTACGCGGAGGGGCCCCTCGAGCCGGGTGCGTTCTGCAGCCATCAGCATTCCCACGTCCGCAATACCTGCCAGGTCGGCGAGAAATTCGGTCTGCCCCGGAAACATCCAACCCGCTGCGTGCAGGGACGGTTTGTGCAGTGGCGCCGTCACGATTGCGTGCGCGGAGCCCGCAACCGTCATCTCAACAGCGCGGAGGATCGCCCCGCCGGCGAAAGCCCCTGCAGCTGGGTCTGCACCGAAGGGATCCAAGTTGTCCCTTGTCGTCTGCGAGAAGTCCTGTCGCAAAGAGTCGAGCTCTTCGAGCGGCAAGAGTCCGTTAGGGCCCACGACGCTTAAAGAGGACTCCGGGATCTCTCTTGCGAGCACACGGACCGCTTCGGCCGTGACCTCGGGGCCGATCCCTCTCGGGTCACCAGGAGTTACAACGAGTCGAGGGCCCACCTACATGCGGATGTCGATGTAAGTGTTCGATCGTAATGTCTCGAGCATCTGCTCGATTTGTTTCTCCTGTTGCAGCTGGCCTGCGAGCTGACCGCGAAGGTCCTCGAAGGTGTACGCACCAGCCTCACGAACCTCGACCACGTGAATGAAAGCGACACGCTGCTCGCCGGTCGGCAGTTGGTACTCCATGGGCCCACGATAGTTGTCGGCAGGGGTCGTCCGGAGAATGGCATATGCGGGCGGCAGCTCATTGAGCTGGTCGAACGAAAACGTCATCGAGTCGGGTGCTGCGGGGTCGCCGTACTCCTCAGCCAGATCTGCGATCGGTTCACCTGCCTGGGCACGCGCCATCAGGTCGATGACCAGCTCACGGGCGCGCTGGATGTCTTCGGGGCTCTTCTCGGGAACGATCAGAATGTGGCGGGCCTGTCGCTCGCCAGCCCGGTACCGCTGGACCTTGATGATATGGTAGCCGAAGTCCGTCTCGACGATCTCACTGACCTGATCATCGATGAGACTGAATGCTGCATCCTCGAACTCTTTGACCATTTTGCCCCTGCGAAACCAGCCGAGGTCCCCACCCAGTGTGGCGGTACCAGGATCGTCAGAGTAAATGCGTGCGAGTTCAGCGAAGTCCTCACCGGCCGTGACACGCTCCAGGATCCCCTCCGCTTCGGTGCGTGCCCGGGCCATTGCGTCATCGCTGGACTCAGGGACAACTACGACCTGGCGGAACGTGAGGAGCTTCGGACGCTGTTCGAGCTGGCTCCGAGCTTCCTGAAACCGCTCCTGCAATTCGTCTTCCGATACCTCGGCCGGCGCAGAATTGGCGATGCGCGACTGGAAGAACATCTGCTGCACGCGTTCCGTGCGAGCTTCCGTGCGGAGAATTTCGCGGTACTCCGACAGCGTCAGTGCCTCTGCCGCCAGGGCTTGCTGGAGCATCTGCTGTCCGCCGAATTCCGAAGACAACTGCTGGATTCGCTCGGTCACCGTCTCCTCGATCGCGGCCTCGTCTACGGTAAGCAGGGAATCCTTCGCTGCCGCTTGAAGTATCAGGAGCCGGTCGATGTACTGCTCGAGGACGGTGTCGAAGAGTTCCCGATAGGCTGGGTCGCTCGGCTCAGGCACCGGCGCTCCGCCCAGCGACATTCGCTGGATTTCTTCCTGGACCTGGGTCATCACGACGACCGAATCGCCGACGATTGCCACCAGGCGGTCGACAACATTAAGGTCATTTTGCTGCTGGCCGCTAGCGCCCAAAGGGAGGAGCGCGCAGGCCACGAGTAGAAGTACTGTCCGCTTAATCATGAGTCTTCGTAAACCTCAGTGCCGTTGCGGGTTCCTGGACGATCCCAGTTGCGCAGTTTGTCATCCTCCGACTGTGTCCGCTGATGCGATCGCAGAGTCGGTGGTCTGTTCTACCGGAGATAGGCTCCGCGCAGCTCGGATCTGGGCCACGTCTAAGATGACCGCTCCGATTCCTTCCTCCAGAACCGCCGTTGCGCGCCCAGCCCTCAGCTGGAAGCTCACGATCCCAAGGGGTACGATCTGAGTGGCGCCTGAAAGGTTGTCCAGAAGAGCTTCTTGCACCGCTCGTGAAACTGCGATCTCAACTGCCTCACCAGGCGCCTGGTCCAGATCGAGGAGTCCAAGTACTCTCGCCGCGGCTTTCAACTGCGTGCGTGCCTCTTCCACCAGGCCCTGGATGCTATCCGCTGCTGGTCTAAGCCCTTCTGACGCCGCCGCCCGGACGAGCAGATCGCGGCGTGCGACGCTTTCGAGAAATCCTTCGACCTCTTCGTCGGTGCTGGTCACGAGCTGGGCGCGGAGCTGCGGTTGCTCAAGCTGAAGAAATTCGCGGATGTCACTGACTGTGAGCTCTCCCGTTTCCCATTCGACCAATGTTCGGCGTTCCGCTCTTCCAGAGAGCGTTGCCCCGGGGTTGCTTGCGATCTCCCGCACGACCTCAATTGCGCCTTCCGTTGGAACCGGCTCTACCTGAGAGATGATGGCGGCCACGTAAAGCGACTCGGCTTCCTGAACCATGCGAGCCTGAACCTGTCGTCGGTAGACGGGAGCCGCCGCCTCGAACCCGCGTACTCGCCGTTCTTCCAGCCGGATCAAGTGGAGGCCCATTGGCGTCTCTACCACATCACTGATCTCACCGGGTTGCAGGGCCAGGGTCGCTTCCTCGAATGGTGCGACCATATCGCCGCGCTCGAAGAAGCCCAGGTCCCCTCCATTTTGAGAGGTGCCGGGGTCTTGGCTGAACTGGAGAGCGAGAGTCTCAAACGCTTCACCTCCGATCGCGCGCGCCCGAATCCCTTTCAGTAATGCCTGGACACTGTCGAACTGTGCCTGGGTCGACTGGATCGGCAATCTCAGCATGATGTGCCGGGCTCGGACCTCTACGGCCGGAGCCTCTGCCTCATATCGTTCCCGGAGTTCTTCATCCGTGACGAACGTGTCGACCTGAATGACCGAATCACGGAGCTGGAATACCATCAATTGAGCCAACTGCTGTTCGACCAGCGGCTGGAGGTCGAGATTCCCAAAGGTTGAGTCCTCGACAGCGGCCTCCGCCAGCAGTGTGTAGTCGAGCCACAACTCGGCAAGAGATTCGACCACTCCCGCGTCGGCAGCGAGTCGCTCCTCGTCGGCCAGTAGATCGACCGCCTGGTCGACGGTGAACGCGTAATCGCCCGCGCGTGCGAGCAGGCCCTCGTCACGGATTCCGACCGAACACGCGCCCACGGCCAAGGTCAGTCCCAGCACGACGGTGGCCATCCACTGCTTTTTCATTTGTTGGGTCTCCTGACCTCGGCTACAGTTCATACGTCCACTAAGCGGCGACTTTTCGCGCAGACGCCAGAGCCGAAAGGGCGACTAGCACAGTCTCCAGTATCGGCTCAAGACCTTCCTGCTCCAGCTTCACGGAAAGCGGGTGTATCCTCAACACGTCCATGAACGCTTCACGCTGCTTCATGGGTCCCTCAAGCGCCGAGATGCGTGGCACCACGCCCTCCCTGAAAGTCAGACGCGCCGAGCGTTCACGAACGATGGCCCGTTCCAGTCCCAGCTTCCGGCCGAGAATCCGAACTGCTGCCGCGTCCATGAGGCGCTCGACCTCGACAGGGAGGGGGCCGAACCGATCTTTCAGCTCTTCCTTAAGACCTTCGACCTCCGTGCGGGTCTCGGCTTTCGAAAGGCGCCGATAAAGATGGAGCTTCTGGCTCGAATCTGAAACGTATGTGTCGGGAAGGTAAGCGGGGCCTTCCAGACTCACATCGGGCGTGGGCCACTCAACCGCGTTTTCACCCTTCTCGATACGGTCCACGGTTTTCCGCAGAAGGCGCATGTAGGCGTCCAATCCAATCTGCTGAGCAAAGCCCGACTGGTCGGCCCCAAGAAGGTTGCCTGCCCCACGCAGCTCCAGATCGCGCAGCGCGACTGAATAGCCCGATCCGAGTTCCGTGTAGTGCTCCAACACGCGAAGCCGTCGCTCGGCATCTTTGTTCACATCGTCCGGCACGATCAGGTAGCAGTAGGCTCGCCGGTCAGAGCGACCCACCCTCCCTCGAATCTGATATAGCTGGGATAGCCCAAAGCGGTCCGCGCGATCAACCAAGAGCGTGTTGGCATTCGGGACGTCGAGCCCGTTCTCGATGATGGACGAGCAAATGAGCACATCGACTTTTCCGTCGACAAAGTCCGTCATGACCTCGTCGAGTTGCCCCCCGCTCATCTGACCATGTGCGATGGCGATACGCGCGTCGGGAACGAGTGCCTGAATTTGCTCTCCGATCGTGTAGATCGTGTCGATACGATTATGGAGGAAAAAGGCCTGTCCTCCTCGGTCGAGCTCCCGGTGGAGTGCCTCGGAAATGAGCTGGTCGGACCAGGGGAGGACGTTCGTGAAGATCGGCATCCGATCTCGGGGCGGGGTGCGAATCAACGTGAGGTCGCGTATGCCCGACATCGAGAGATAGAGGGTCCGGGGGATGGGTGTGGCGCTGAGCGTCAGCACATCGATCGAAGCACGAAGAGTCTTAAGCCGCTCCTTGTGTTTGACTCCGAAACGCTGCTCCTCATCGACGATGAGCAGGCCGAGGTCCTTGAACACGACATCCGTCGACAGGAGTCGGTGCGTTCCGATCACGATGTCGACACCACCATTTGCGACACGCGTGAGCAACTCTTTCTGTTCCTTTGCGGAACGAAAACGACTCAGCGATCCGACACTGACGGGGTAGTCCGCCAGTCGCTCCTCAAAGGTGTGCCTGTGTTGCTCCGCGAGAATCGTGGTGGGGGCGAGGACGGCGACCTGTTTTCCGTCTTGGATCGCCTTGAATGCCGCTCGGATTGCGATCTCTGTTTTCCCATAGCCGACGTCGCCGCACACGAGGCGGTCCATGGGCCGCTTCGACTCCATGTCGGCCTTCACGTCCTTCGTGGCCTGACGCTGATCCGGGGTGTCGTCGTAGAGGAACGAGGACTCCATCTCCATCTGCCATTTGGTGTCGGGCTGAAAAGCGAAGCCGACTGCGGTCTGCCGCCGAGCGTAGAGCTCTAGAAGCTCGGTGGTCATCTCCTCGATGACCCGCTCGGTCTTCTGTCTGAGGTTCTTCCAGCGTTTTCCGCCGATCCGGTGGATTCGAGGTGGCCGAGAATCTTCGGACTCGCCGACCCAGCGCTCGATCAAATCGAGCCGAGTGACTGGCAGCCGAAGGAGTTCTCCTCCAGCGTATTCGATCACGAGAACTTCGATTTCTGCCCGACCGATCTTGATATGCTCGAGACCACGGAACTGACCGACGCCGTGGTCCATGTGGACGACGAAACTCCCTGGCGTGAGTTGTGCGAGGCTTTCGAGGGCCACAGAGCCCCGGAAGCGTCGACTGCGTCTGACTCGGCGGGGGCGTCGGAAGATTTCGTGATCGTTGACGACCCGGAGCGGCGGGTCTGAACATGCGAGCTCAAAACCCCCTGCGAGCGCACCGAGCCCAAGGCGCGTGCCCATAGGTAGCCGTCGCGGCCCACCGAGGATCTCCTCTAGGCGTTGAAGCTGCCCGTCGTTATCGCAGAGAAGGAGGGTTTCCGCTGCGGTTGCCTCACCGTTCCTCAAGTACGTGTCCAGCCGCGCCATGTCGCGATCGATCTCGGGAGGAGGAGAGGCTTCGATGGCCCTGGGCAGGTCTCGACTCGAAACGATGTCCAGACGGGGGAGCGCGGCGAGTCGCTCCGTGACCGACGACGGCTCGAGGAACAGCGCTCCCGGTAGGGGCGGTTCCGCGCCAGACTCCACTAGGCTGTCGTACAGCGTCTCCACACGATTCCATGTGCGCTCGAAGTCTACGCCCATGTCCCAGTCGCCGAGTCGCATGACGACCGCGTCTGACGGGAGTAGTTCCAGAAGAGAACGCCACACTTCGCCCCCGTCCGCATCACCGTCGGTGCGGAAGTCCACAGGCAGGATGTGGGTCTCCGGCAGTTCTCCAGTCGAACGCTGATCACTGATATCAAACGGCCGAATCGAGACGATTTCGTCTCCCCAGAACTCGATTCGCACCGGGTCGCCCGCGGAAACAGAAAAGACGTCGAGGAGGCCGCCACGTACTGCGAACTGTCCCACTTCTTCGACCAGCGATACCCGTTCGAATCCTCGATCTTCCAGCAGCCCCGTAAGGTCACCGAACGGCATTTCGGCACCGACTCGAAGGGTCGTCCGAAGATCGGCAAGCCGCGCCGGAATCGGGGCCCGCTCTTGGAGGGCTCGCGGGGTCGTCACGATGACTTTAGTTCGGCCAGCAAAGAGCGCCTCTACCGCTTCGACCCGGAGGCCGCCGATCTCCAGCTGGGTCTCGGATTCCTCGTACGGGAGGGCCTCTTTCTGCGGATAGAGATGAGACTCCTCATCACCGTCGAGCAGGGTCTCTAGGTCTGCTTCGACCGATATGGCGTCGCGCGGGCTCTCGGCTACCGCCACGAAGACCCGCTCAGGGTGGGCTAGATGGAGCACCGCGACCACAGCGGTCTCCAGGGAGCCGATGGCGCCACCGAGCACGTGCCGCTCCCCGGGGAGCGGGAGGGCTTCGGATGTCGTCCGGACCGCCGGACTCGAGTGGAGCGCGCGAAGGACTGTGTTAGTCGAGTCCATCAGCCTGCCTGCGAGGTGCGGAACCCAGCGAAGTCAATGGATTCCATGAGCCGGACGTCCCCATGAGCGCCTCGAGCATCAGGAGCACCAAGACCGCAAGAAGAAACGGCCACCAGAGCTCCGGACCCTGCCGCACACGAAAGATCGTCCGGTCCCATGCTTCGGCCCGAGATACATTGGTCACGTCATGGCCGATGGCTCCAGTCATGTCATCGTTGGCCAGTGCTGCCAGCCTTGATTCATCGGGGGGCGTGTTGAGCGCCATTACTGCGACGGTCGTGTCCTCTGCAAGGAACGTGTAGAAGCCGGCAGTGCCCGTGCCCCGGACGGTCCGAGTGCCGTCGATCTCGAAGGTCTCGCCGCTGGGGAAGCGCACATGCGTCGCGCCCGAGGGTGCGGACAGAGGGTTTCCTGTCAGCAACTCCCCTGTTCCGCCTCCGGCTCCGGCCCATTCTCCTGCTATCCAGTCGACGAACCGAAGCATCCCCGTTGACACCGGAAGGCTCGTACCGGATGTATCAAGAGAGGAACCGAGGATGAGATAACGGCGCCCCACGGCGTCCGAGCCTTCCACCGCCCACGCATTGCCATCGATCTCCGCAAGCGTGCGGGTCGGGGCGGGCGGATCACCTGTAAGCTCGAGTGCATACCGGCTGCGGACACGGACGCCATCGAGGGGGCTCGGCAGATTGGAGCCCTGAAGGTCCGACATCCCGCCGCCAGCGACCGGGTTGAGGCGCCATGGAATTCCACCGTCCGCGAGTCGACGATTGAGAGCCGGAAGTAGAGTGGCATCTGCGGGGGGGATGATTACCGCCGCGCCCGTGGCCGCACGGCGATCGAGCGACGCCCCGTTCGCCGAGATCAGGAGATTCGCCAGTGCTGAGGCGGTTGGCGTCACTCTACCAGCGTCTTCGAGGACTGCCACGGCCTCTGAGACGAATACGCCCGGTGATCCTGCGACCGCGACCGACGGTGCCGGGCGTGAACGGTATGCGAAGAACCGACGGTCGTCTGCGCGCAGCGCATCGGGATCTGCGTCGGCGTAACCCTGGATCCACTCTGTGCCTGACGGTGGCATCGCGATCGTGGTTTGCGCACCCGCCGGCAGGGTGGCTGCCCCCCGGATCCGCTCATTAACGACGAGACGCAACGGGAGGTGTGCCGAGTCGGCGTCGGTCGTCGCTTCCATGGCTGACACGGTGACTTCGGTGCGCTGGCCTTCGAGTGGGGGTAGTCCGCCCCCCACGACGACTCCCGAAAGTGCTCGGTTAGCAGGCGGACCGTCCTGCCCTGTCCAGGCTACCACCGCAATATCCCCAGCTGGGGCTTCACCCGGGATAGCGAATGCTGTGGCTTGAAGATCCGAAAGAAGGTGAATCTCTCGGTGTTCCAGGTCCGCCGTGGTGAGGAGTCGGGTCGCCCGCTCGACGGCGGCGGTAAGGTCAGCTGCGGCCTCGCTGGCTTCCGTCTCCTCAATGGCTCGGCGGGCCTCCGTCATGCTTCCAGGAATAGCCGGGAGCCACGGCTCGCCGGCACGGATGACCCAGAAGCGATCTTCGTCCGTCGCAGCGTCGAGGGTCTGCGCGGCGAGTGCCTTGAGTTCGTCGAGTACTCGGACCTCACCTACAACCAGCCCGCTGCTCATCGAGTTGTCGAGGATGATGACGGTCGCGGTCGGTGGGTGTGAGGCTCCTCTTGAAGCGAAGAACAGGCGGGCGCCGGCACTGACCACGAGGAGGAGCACGATGATCCGGGCCATCATGAGCAGGATCTGGTGGAGCCGGATCTGCCGCGCGTGCTCCCGCTCTGTACGCTGGAGATATCTCAGGGCGGGGAAGCTCATCCGTCGCGTTTCATGGCGATGGAAGAGATGCAGGTAGATCGGAATCCCGATCGAGAGCCCGGCAAGCAGGAACAGGGGACTGAGTGCGCCCATGGTCGTCGAACTCGGCCCTTAGCCGAGCCGCTCCCGTTTCCGGAGGTACGCACGAAGTGCGAGCGACATCGGGCTGTCGGTGTCCACGACCTCGTAGTCGATGCCGTGTGGCCTCAGGTCGCGCCGCCACTCGTCCAGTGCATCCCGCACGGCTGCGCGATATTCGGCTCGGATGTCGGCGACGCTTACCAGAAGCTCTTCGTCTGTCTCAGGGTCGAAGAAGCGAGCCTCGGACGCCGCGGGGAGCTCCCGCTCGCCGGGGTCGACAAGGTGGAAGACCAGCACTTCATGGCCATGGTGCCGGAGGAACTTCAGTGCTGTCAGCGTCTCGTCTCTTTCAACGAGCAAGTCTGAGATCAGGACCACGAGCCCACGCCGGCGCAGACGGATCGCAAGTTCCCGGAGCGCGCTCTCGGCGGAGGTGCCGCCTGTCGCATCGAGGCCCTGAAGGCGGCGAGCGAGTTCATGCCACTGACGGCGACCGCCACGAGGTTTGACTCGCTCGACGATACGGTCGTGAAAAGCGGCCATCCCAACGGAATCGCCTTGGCGCAGGAGGATCAGCGCGATAGACGCGGCGAGGTGTCGAGCGTACCACACCTTGGTCGGCAGCGTCCCTGGATTCGAACTCCATCCCATCGATTCGCTGACGTCGATGAGCAAATGCGCTCGAAGGTTCGTTTCCTCCTCGAACTGCTTTACATAGTAACGGTCGGAGCGCCCATACATCCGCCAGTCGATGTAGCGGAGGTCGTCCCCGGCCTGATACGCCCGGAGCTCCGCATATTCAGCAGAGAAGCCGCGGTGAGGTGACTTGTGGAGACCCATGATGAATCCCTCGACCACTTCACGTGAAATGAACTCGATACCACCCAGCTGCGCGAGCGCTGTGGGGTCGAGTAGATCGGCACGAGTGCCGGTTCGCGGGCGTGGAGACGGAGCGTTCATAAGAGCCAAGGAAGCTATCGGCCAGGGGCCTGCCTCTCAACGGGCAAATACGTGTCCGGCACCCTTGAACGGTGTGTCCTCCCAAGGTGACATGTCGGTGCAAGGTTCCTTGATTTTCAAGGATTTTGCACTGAGACGCGTGCTGCGCCTCTTCTCAACGACTGAAGTCCGCATCAGGGGGTACCGATGAGCATGCAGAAGATGGCATGCATATCATGGATTGGGGCACTCGCAGCACTGGCCGTTGTCAGCTCCGTGCAGGGGCAGGTTCCGGTTAGCGTTATGGTACAGGTCTGGTTTGATCGCGGCTCTGAGCCCGTCGTGGAGATCGGTGATGAGGTGCGTATCTACTACCGAACGAACGTCGACGCTTTTGCCGCGATCTTCCTCGTCGGTACCGATGGGGACGCTTCGCTCGTCTTTCCGTCGCATCGCGCGGTGGACGGCCTCGTCGCCGCCGGCCGGGACCACCGCCTTCGGTTTCCTGAATCCGCCCGGTGGCATGCTAGGGAAGATGTCGGGCTCGGGCACTCCGTGATCATCGCTTCGTAGTCACCCTTCGACCTCTCAACCTTCGAGCGTGTGGACGGTACTGGCTGGGATCTCGAGAGCGCCGGGGTGGGTCGCTATGAAGATGTGTATGTGGCGGCAGACGGTTTCGTCACCGCAGTGCTGCCGGAATGGGAGCAGGGGCTGGAGCGATTTGCCTTCAACCTGATGACCTACGAGGTCGCGAACGCTGAGCCCTGAGGCGCCAGGCCGATCTGCTCATACACTCGTCCTCGCGTCGTATTCACAGGGGCACGCTACCCAGTTTGACACTACTAAGTCGGGTCTCGACGAGTCGTGCACCGTCCACGGCCGACCATCCTTTGTCCCCGTCCATTATGCGGCAGGGCGCTCTGCCTATAAGGAAAGGACAGTCGCAGGAGCTGCGCACTTCCGGCGGCGGTAGAGCCGAAGGGAGGGAGAGGTCTACGAGGGTGCGAACCGGTCGGTTAACTTTGACCGCTTCGCCCCCGACCTCTCGCGCTGCGACAGCCCTTGCACACCGACCTCATTCGCAATTTCTGCATCGTTGCGCACATCGATCACGGTAAGTCGACGCTCGCCGATCGGCTTCTTGAGGGTACTCAGACTCTCGAGAAGCGTCAGATGCGGGAGCAGGTGCTCGATAACAACGAGCTTGAGCGAGAGCGTGGTATCACGATCAAGCTGCACGCCGTCCGCATGGGGTATCATGCGCAGGACGGCGTCGAATACGAGCTTAACCTGATCGACACCCCCGGGCATGTCGACTTCACGTACGAGGTCTCTCGCTCTTTGGCCGCGTGCGAGGGGGCGATTCTCGTAGTCGACGCGACACAGGGTGTGCAGGCACAGACCTTGTCGAACCTCTTTCTCGCGCTCGAGGCAGATCTCGAGATTATTCCGGTCATCAACAAAATCGATTTGCCCGGTGCTGAGCCGGAGCGCCGGCGGGAGGAAGTAGCGGACCTTCTTGGTGTCGATCCGGGGACGATCCTCTTGGCCAGCGCGAAAGAGGGGATCGGCGTACCAGAGATTCTCGAAGCTGTCGTGGCGCGCGTGCCTCCGCCGGTTGGAGACCCGAGTGCTCCGCTCAGGGCGCTGATTTTCGACTCGTATTACGACAAATATCTCGGGGCTGTCCCTTCGGTGCGCGTCATCGACGGCGTCGTGAAGCCTGGGACGAGAATCACGTTCGGGAACGTCGACGCGATCTACGAAGTCACCGACGTGGGCTGTATGCGGCTCGGTAGAATTTCGCAGAAGACACTGGGCCCTGGTGAAGTCGGCTACGTCGTCGCAGCGATCAAGGAGGTCGCTGATACGAAGGTCGGAGACACCATTCTCGACGCTGAGAATCGCTCAGAAGATTTGCTGGCCGGCTACCAGGAAGTCCGCCCGATGGTCTTCGCAGGCCTCTATCCGACGAGTTCGGACGACTATGAGGATCTTCGAGACGCGCTAGCGCGTCTGAGTCTAAACGATGCCTCGCTAGGGTACGAGCCCGAGACGTCAGTGGCGCTCGGATTCGGTTTTCGATGTGGCTTCCTGGGCCTCCTGCACATGGAGATCATTCAGGAGCGACTCGAGCGGGAATTCGACGTCGATCTGATCACGACGGTCCCGAATGTGGAGTACCACGTTGAGTTGAGTGATGGGACATTCTTGCATGTCGAGAGTCCGACGAAGCTGCCGGA
Organism: Longimicrobiales bacterium; assembly: GCA_028823235.1. NCBI lineage: Bacteria > Pseudomonadati > Gemmatimonadota > Longimicrobiia > Longimicrobiales > Longimicrobiales bacterium. The sequence continues at coordinate 24,830 of JAPKBW010000023.1, forward strand.
TCCAGGCCGTATCACAGCGATCTCTGAGCCGATAGTACGGGCGCGAATTCTGTGCCCATCGGAATACATCGGTAACGTTCAGAAGCTCTGTTATGAGCGTCGCGGTATCTTCCGCGGAATGAATTACCTCGACACCGAACGGGTGGAGCTGGACTTCGAGCTCCCGCTCTCCGAGATCGTCCTCGACTTTTACGATCGCTTGAAAGGTGGGACTCGCGGATATGCCGCGCTGGACTACGAGTTCATGGAATTTCGCCCCGACAAACTGGTCCGGCTTGATGTGCTCGTGAACGGGGAGGCCGTCGATGCGTTCAGCGTGATCATTCACGAGACGAAGGCAATGGTGTATGGTCGGGAACTCGTGGCGAAGCTCAAGGAGTTGATTCCCCGACAACAGTTTGCGGTGGCCTTACAGGCGACGATTGGTAATAACGTGGTGTCGAGAACCAACGTGAAGGCACTCCGAAAGAACGTGACTGCGAAGTGTTATGGGGGTGACATCTCCCGGAAACGAAAACTCCTCGAGAAGCAGAAGGCGGGTAAGCGACGCATGAAGCAGGTGGGCACTGTTGAGATCCCGCAGGAGGCATTTCTCGCGGTGCTGAATCTCGGTGACGACTGAGGCGCCGGCCGAAGATGGCTGCGCCCCCCCGGGTGTCGGCCTGAGTAGTCGGTGGGTCCTTGGTGTAGATATCGGAGGCACGAACCTCGTGGTAGCTGCGGTGCCTGTGGTCGGTGGAGAACCCGTGGCGCTTCTGTCGGGGGATACCCGGCCCGAACGTGGCCCCGATGCGGCCGTGGCTGACATTGCCGTGATGGCGAATCGTGTGATCTCTGAGACCATCCGTGCCCAGGGCGGGGCCCGAGAGGACTTCGTAGGAGTGGGAATCGGCTCCCCCGGGCCCCTCGATCTTTCGGCCGGTGTCATTTTGATGACCCCCAACCTCGGATGGGATGGTTACCCGATCCGCGACCGCATCTCCGATGCGGTGCGACTTCCGGCTACGCTCGACAACGACGGCAACTGCGCGACGTACGGTGAATGGTGGCTCGGGGCGGGGCGGGGCATATCCTCGATGGTGTGTGTGACCGTTGGGACGGGCATCGGCGGCGGTTTCATTGAGGACGGCCGACTACTCAGAGGGGCCAGCGGCAGTGCATTGGAGATCGGGCACACCACCATCGACTTCAAGGGCAGGCGATGCGGCTGTGGCAACTACGGCTGCCTCGAGGCCTATGCGTCCGGTCCCAACATTGCGGCGCGGGCGCGTGAGGGTGTCGAAGCGGGCTATCCATCTCTGTTGTCCGACCTAGTCGATGGACAGCTCGACCGGATCACTGCCGCGCTTGTGTATGAAGCGCTCCTTCAGGGTGACGAATACGCTCAGGAGGTCATGACTGAGACGGCACGAATGCTCGGAGCCGGCCTCGCGAATCTGGTGAACACGTTCAACCCCGAGGTGCTGGTCGTTGTCGGGGGAGTCACGCGAGCGGGTGAACATCTCTTTGGGCCGCTTCGCTCCGAGGTGCGGCGGAGGGCATTCGCGAGCGCGATCGAAGCGTGCTCGATCGTGCCGGGTGTGCTTCCGGACACTGCTGGAGTGATCGGAGCGGCGGGAGTGTTTCTCGCGGAGCACCAGTCCTGACCCGCATGCTCGGGATGGTAGGAGCGCTCGTCCGTAACACGATTGTCGGCGTGGACCGTGACGAGCGTGTCCAGCGATAGGGCGGAGTGATGTACGGGCTTGCTGCCGCATCGGCGGTACTACCCGAAGGCTGGATTGATCCGGCCGCTGATTCGTCTCGGCTTTGATGCTGCCGAGGCCGGGGCAGATGCCCTCGCCTCGGTTCCACGGACAGACGTCGGCGGGTGCCTCATTGTTGAGGAGCCGAACAATCGCCTAGAAATCCGCTACCAGACTGATGCCGATCGGATCGAGAAAGTGGCAGGTGGAGTCTCTGGGTGGACGGCGTCTGAAATCACGGAACGGCTTCGAGGAGTCCACGCCTTGCTCGTGAACTTCGTCTCAGGCTACGAGATGAACCTTTCGGTCACACCAGCCGTCCGATCGATATTCCTCGGCCCAATGCACGGGGACCGGCACTCGCTGTTTTTCAGGGTCGACCCGGATGGGACCAGGACCCCCGCAGCCCTTGGATACTGCACTGCGTGGGCTGAGTGCTTCGGTAGCGTTCAGATGAACGAAAACGAAGGAAAGCTCACTGTCCCGCAAGGAACTGGTGCCACAGTCGCTGGCGCGATTCCGAGTGCATTGGACGCCGGGAGCCGGGTTGCTACGGTGACCCGAGGCGTCCGTGGAGTCTCGTGTGGAGCGGTCGAGGACCTGTCTGCGCAGGCCCTCGACTGGAGCCCGCAACCACGCCCCGAAACCGGGGCGCGCCGACTCGACGGAAGCGTTACCATGCCCGCTCGGCAGGGTGGAGATCCGACCGGGTGCGGTGACGTGTGTGGGGCGGCGTTTTTTGCGCGGTGCCTCTCGGGTGATCCACTCCCGGTCGCCATGCGGACGGCAGGTCGGCTCGTGGCTCGTAACGTCGAGTGTCAGGGCGCCGATGGCCTTTTTGACATTTTGCACAAGGAGGTGAGGCCCTGAACGTCATCGCAGTCCCGACGTCGCTTGATCATCAGACGATTGACGCCTTTCTGGACGAGGCTACGAACCGAGCGGGTGAACGCCTGCTGTTCGATGCCCGACATCTGCGCTGGATCGATCCCAATGGCATGGTCTCGCTGCTGCTCGCCGGCACGGTAGCGGGGCGGGGAGGATCAGGCGTGCCATTGCTGGAACTCCCGGAGAGCCCCGACGTGGCAGGGTACCTCGTGCGCATGGCCTTCCATGAGGCTGCGGCAGATGTGTTCGAATACGAAGCTCCCGCACGGAGGGCGAAGGGGGGAGGGTCAGACGTGCTGCTCGAGATCACCCGCATCCAGACCAATGCCGACATTCACCGTGTGGTGGACAGAGTGCAGGGCCGCGCCGGGACGATCTTGTCGACGAAACTCGGCTACCCTCCGACCTCGGCTGTCCCCTTTGCCGTGATCTTGTCGGAGGTGTGTCAGAACATCATCGAACATGCCGAGGGGCCCGGCTGGGTCGCTGCTCAGTCCTACAACTGGTCCAAACGCTTGGGGCGGTTCGTAGTCGTGATCTCGGTCATGGACAGTGGCCGTGGCTTCCGCGGGTCTCTCATGGGTGAACACTCGGCACGATACGGAGATCGGTGGAGCGACGCGACAGCTCTTGAGGCGGCCTTTCTCCATGGTCTGACGCGATTCCCAGACTCGGGGAGAGGGCAGGGCATTCAGCAGATGCGGAAACAAGTCCGGAAGTGGAAGGGGCTCATTTCCGCGCGGAGTGGCTCGGCTCGGATCACCCAGGTCCCTGAGTGGGACGACTCTCCCCCGCTGGTAGACGGCTTGGCCCAGCTTCCCGGAGCTCAGATCAGTATCGTCTTACCGGCCAAGGGCGCTGGCGACTCATGACAGAATGCCCCATCGAACCGGTGTCGATTGATGTACGTGAGGTCCTCAAGGGGGTCGGAGATGACCTGATGCAGCAGAGTGTCACTCTGCACTCGTACCTGGTGACTCGACCTACGGGGCGAGCTGTCCGGATG
>JAPKBW010000024.1 GCA_028823235.1 Longimicrobiales bacterium
CCTGAGACGCTTGCCGAGTCAAGCGAGCTCAGGCGCCGAGCAGGCCTCCCAGCCAATAGCTCAACTTGATCGCGAAGAAGTTGTTGCCGGTAGCGGTCACCGCTCTGAACGGGTCATCGATTCCGATTCGGTTCCCTACCGACTCTCCGTCCGCGCGGTCTTGCTGCCACACCAGGTAGAGCGTGCTCCCCGGGCGCCACTCCCAGCGCAGTACCATGGTGCTACGGAACGAGCGCACGTTGAAGTCGCGGTTGGGGATCACGAATGTGTCGAGAGCATCCACGACGGTGTGCGACCCGCTCCCGGACGGAGTGATCGTCGTGCCGTCGGCACCGTACGTGCGCAGGAACCGGCTTCCCGCCGCTTCGAGCTCACCGAAGTCGTAGAAGCGCCCGCTCGCCGCGAACGGCTGGGCGTAGAAGTCGAGGTTCACATCCGGCTTGAGCGTGAAGTTGACGCGAGCCTCCATCGCCAGCGTCGTTCGGTCGGTGAACGCGAAGACGTAGCGTCCGCCGAAGGTCTCGGGGCCGCCGCCGTCCTCGGCGAGAACGTACTGTCGGGGATTGATCTCGTGGTCGAACGACGGGGACAGAGACACCTGCCACCGCGGACTCGGCACCATCGACACTCCGCCGCCGAAACTCTGCGAACGGCGCCCGTCGTCGTCTTGCCCGTACTCCAGCCTCACGTTCCACCGGGTCTGTGCGGACGTACTGTTGCCGAGATTGATCGTGGAGCTCCATCCGAACGGTGTCCCCATCGACGGTCCACCACGCGTCAGGCGCTGGTTCTGAGCCGGCAGGTTGAATTGTGTCGAGACGCGGGTCGTCCAGAAGTTGCTCCAGGTGACCGACGCAGACGGCGTCAGCATCGTCTGCTGGCGCTCGTACGCGAAGTTCCATTCGTACGCCTGATTCAGGCTGAGCCGGGAACTCCGAAACCACCGCCCCGGCGTCGACTCGCGGTAGGTCAGCGAGGGGCGAAGCGCCAGGCCGTCGCCCGACACCAGCCGCCCGACGTCGTTGAACTCGCCTTCGGGCGACTCGAGGTCGGCGTTCACGTTCCAAAGCCAGTGTTCGCCGCTGATTCTCTCGGCCCGGATGGTCGCCTTGGCTCCGAGCATCTGAGTGCGCGTCGGATCCAAACGCACATGTGTGGCATCGGGCCGCTGGAAATACCGCGAGCTGCTGCGCTGCAGGCGTGTGATCGCCTCGCTGTCTCCATCGACGTGGGTGAGCCCGCCACTGATCGAGACTTCGTGGGTCGCCCCACCCAAACGGAGGAAGGTATTCCCGTTCACCGTCAGCGCGTTGCGCACCAAGAGAGCAGCGAGGGGATCACCCGTCGCAACGTCCCTGTGGACCCCCGTGACCATGAGCCCCGCGGACGACCCATCGGACCCGAACTCCTGCTGGACCCGGGCGACGCCATAAGTCGTGCGCGGCGCCACCCTCGTCTCGTCGAAGACGTTGGGGATCACGTCGAAGGTGTTGGCGTTCTCTTCGCCGGTGACGCCCACGAGGACCCCGATCAGAGTGCCGGAGGGTAGACGACCGGTCAGCTTGGCGGCACCGAGAATCGTCGAACTGCTCGGTTGGTCGACGTAGTCGCCCGCGGCCCGGCCCACCGGGCGGGCCCCGATGCGCCTCGAGTAGAAGTAGTTGTTGACCGGCCCGTTGATCAGCGCGCTCCCTTCGGTGAAGAAGGGGCGTCGCTCCGGGAAGAGGGTCTCGAAGTCGGTCAGGTTCACGACCGCGGGATCTGCCTCGACCTGGCCGAAGTCCGGCGTGATCGTCGCATCGAGCGTCAGGTTCGAACCGAGCCCCATCTTGAGGTCGAGCCCGGTCCGTCCCTCGAGATTGAGTCCGTCGTCGAACGGGTTCGCCAGATCCCGGTCACCGTTGCGGCTCGACCCGGCCGCCGCGTAGGGTAACAGCTCGAGACGTCGCCCGAGATCGCCCGCGCGAACCCCCCGCAGCTGGCCGAATCGGGACGACCATGCGCGCTGGGTTCGCGGAACGGCCACCCAGTAGTCGGACTCGTTCTTCGACGGAATCCACCGCTGGATGTTGAGGCCCCACGTCTGGTCACCGAACTCGCTGTAACGAAGCTGTGAGAGGGGGATCCACATCTCGGCCGTCCACCCCGTTTCGTCGATGATGACGCTCGCCTTCCAAACGGGATCGAAGCCGCGATCGATGTCTCTCTCGCTGTCCGTGCGATGGAAGTGGTCGAGGCGCACGCCTGAAGCGGTGACGCCGAACGTGTATGCGGTACGACCGTCCAGATACGTATCGAGGGAGATAAGCACGTGCTCGGCAAGCTCGCCGCCGTCTCGGCGGCCAAGGGGGGCCTGGATAGCTGCGCGCCCCCCGCTGCTGTGCATCCGGGCGCCGACGTACAGGGCTTCGTCGTCGAAGACGAAGCGAACCTCCGTGCGCTCCGAGGGTGCCACGCCCTCGATCGGCTCCTTCTGGACGAAGTCGACGACGGGGCGCGCCTGCGCCCAGAATGCCTCATCGAGTCGTCCATCGACGCGGACGCTACTCGACGGCACCTCGAGCGCCGTGGCCTCCTTGGGGATCAAGGCGATGGAACCTCGTGCGGAGAGCCCGCCTCCCGGCAGCTCCTGAGCGCGCGCTTCGGTCGCCATGAGCGAGAGGCCGATCAGTACGAGCAAGGGCAGGCGCACGAAACCGCCCCTTCGGCAGTTCGCGGTCGGCGCGGGGCCGAGCCACGGCAGGCGGCGCTGACGTGCTGACCCATTTTCCAACCGACGCCTCCGAGCGGTCAACGCGGACGCCAAGAGGAGATGCACGGCGCACAGCTTCGGTAACGGCCATCCAAGGCCGCATTCAGGCCGGCGACGGGGTCGGGAGGGTTCATGCGAGCAAAATGCTGCGCGCGGCCTATATGCGCGAGCCGGCAAAGCGGTCTCACGTCGAGCTGCACGATGCCCTCTTCAGCAAGTCCCCTCGCGGCAGGTCTCCCACAATCAGGCGGCCACACCCTACCCTACATGGAAGCCGGCAGCGGGCCGGCTTCAGCAGTAGTCATCTCTGATTGTGATAACATCTCACGTCTATAAACCACAGGGGCAGAACACCTTCTGCGTTACGATTCACCTAGAGTCTTAGCATTGGACCTAACGATGCCAAGATTTCGTTAGGCAGAGCGAACCAGTCAATCACTGACTAGGAACTCGGGGCGCTGAGTCAAGCCGCCAAGACGGGGTATGGCGAGACTAACCTGGCCCGACGGTTGCGAGTGGATGTTACTCACGATGGAGCATTGGCCGCGTGCTCAGGCTTCATGCGATCAACGTATCCTTCACGACAATCTGCGGCAGACCGGCCCTCGAGAGCTCTCGGTTCAATTGGCGCAGATCCTCCGTGATCAGGCGCTGCAGAACACTCATATGTCCGTCCAGTTCGCTCGACAGCTCCTCGAAAACACCCAGATACGCTGCGGTCGGCGCCGCGTCACCTCGTTCGAGTCGATTGCGAAGCCCGGTCAGGCGGTCGTTGAGTCGGATCGGGAAGGCGATCTTGTCTTTGGGGCTCTGGTTTAGGACTTGATAAAGTTCGGCCTCGAGGCTGCTGATGTCGCCTGTGAAACGGTCGGCGTATTCCCTCAATCCCGTGTCGTCGCTGTCCGATATGCTGGCTTCGAGTTGCCCTCTCAGATCGCGGATCAGGAGTACGCTACCGTTCGCCATGCTTTCGGCGTCGCGGATCTGGAGCGCCAGCTCGAATTGCGCGACGAGGTCGGCGTCCGTCAGGCCCGTCAGCCGAGGGTCCCGCCGCAGAACGAAGCTGGTAAGGCGCTCAACGCCGTCGACGGTCAAGCGGGCGGAGTAACGTCCCGGTGGTGCCCACGGCCCGACGGTCGGGTTACCTCCCTCGAGTACGATACCGTCGAAGCTCACGGCACCCGGATAACGCAGCCTCCATACTTCCCGATGGTTGCCCGCGCGTGCTGGGCCGTCGGCCAGAGTGGTGACGTGGTCACCGTTCACGTCGAGGATCTCGAGTCGGGCGTTCTGCACGGTGCCGGCTAGTACGAAGTCGATCACCGCTGGCACTTCACGTCGAAATGCATCTCCGGGCACGAAGAGGTGGGCATCCGCACCCGCGACTACATTGTCGATCTGGCGCAACGTCTCGATGTCGTCGAGCACCCAAAACGATCGGCCGTGCGTCGATATGACGAGGTCGCGCTCCTCAACGGAGAGCCCGGTCACCGGCGTGTCGGGCAGATCGAATGACAAATCATCCCACCGCGAGCCGTCGTCGAAGGAGACGAACACACCGTGCTCGGTGCCGGCATAAAGCAGACCACGCCGCCCCGGATCCTCGCGGATGACACGCACGAAGGCGTCCTCGGGGATTCCGTCCACGATCTTCGTCCAGCTCTCGCCGTAGTCGTTCGTCTTCCACGCGTAGGGGTGGCGGTCGTCCATCTCGTATCGGATACCCGCGATGTACGCGGTCGCCGGGTCGTGCGGAGAGACTTCGATGACCATCACTCGCGTGTGCGGCGGCATGTCGGGCGGGGTGACGTTCGACCACGCATCGCCCGAACTCCGCGTCAGATGCACGTAGCCGTCGTCGGATCCGGTCCAAATCGTCGCCGCGTCGTGGGGTGACGGCGTGATGGCGTACAGCGTCGCGTAGATCTCTGGTCCGTCCTGGTCGTACACGATTGGACCGCCGGAGTCGTCCATCGTCTCCGGCTCTGCTCGCGTCAGATCGGGGCTGATGCGCCTCCAGCTCTCGCCTTCGTCCGTCGACTTCCACAGATGCTGTGAGCCGACGTAGAGCGCACCAGGATCCGCGGCCGACACGGCGATAGGATACGTCCAATTCCAGCGCTCGGGCATGTCTCGTGCAGGCTCACCCATGACGATTCGCGGATAAGGCTGGATGTCGCGCCCGATGCCGGTCCGGCGGTCGTACCGCGTGAGCCCATTGGTGGCCCCGGCGTAGAAAATGTCGGGATCCGTAGGGTGCGGCGCCACATATCCGCTCTCACCCCCGCCGACCGAGTACATCCATTCCGTGGAAATACCGCGTGGATTCTGCAGGTGACCGGGCTCTGAGGATACACAAACCGTCGAGTTGTCCTGCTGAGCGCCACATGCGTGGTAGGGGAATTCGTTCGTCGTCGCGAGTCGGTAGATCTGGGCAGTCGGGTATCGCATACCCGTCCAAGTGAGGCCGCCGTTCACCGATACCACACCCCCGCCGTCGTTACCGTCGATCATGCGGAGCGGGTTCGTCGGGTCGATCCACAGGTCCTGATGGTCGGCGTGTGTCTCTCGAACCGTCTCGAGTGTTCGCCCGGCATCCGTCGACTTCATGAGGCGGAAGTTCAGGATGTACAAAGTGTTTCGGTCGAGGGGGTCAGCTTGAAGACGCTGGAAGTAGAAGGCGCGCTGCCAGATGTCGCGGTGGTCGTTTACCAGGGCCCACGTCGTACCGGCATCATCTGATAGGTAGAGGCCACCCTCATCAGCTTCGACGTTCGCCCAGACTCGGTCGGAGTCGGCACCGGACACCGTGACCGCGATCTTGCCGAGGACACCTGTCGGGAACCCCGGGCTATCGGTCAGTTCGGCCCAAGTGTCACCGCCATCGATCGACTTGAAGATCCCAGATCCCTCTCCACCGCTCCAGAGCTGCCAGGGCCTCCGGATTACCTCCCAAAGCGTGGCGTAGAGCACGTCCGGGTCATTGGGGTCCATAACCAGGTCGACGGCTCCGGTCATGTCGTTGCGAAAGAGGACGTTGTCCCAGCTGAGGCCCCCGTCGGTCGTCCGGAAGACGCCCCGCTCGCTGTTCGGACCGAATGGGTGCCCGAGCGCCGCCACGTAGGCCCGGTCGGGGTCGGTCGGATGCACCCGGATGCGGCCGATCGCATGCGTGTCCGCCAGGCCGAGGTGGCGCCAGCTAAGGCCCCCGTCGTCCGAACGGTACACGCCGTCGCCCTGGAGCACGTTCGCGCGGAGCTGTACCTCGCCCATGCCGATGTAGACGACGTCCGGGTTCGACGCGGTTACGGTCACCGCGCCGACCGAGGCGGTGCCGATCTGGCCGTCGGTCACCGCGATCCATGAAGAACCTCCATCGGTCGTCTTGAAGAGGCCGCCACCCGTCGCGCCGAAGTAGTACTCGAAGGGACGCTCTGCGTGGCCTGCGACCGCGATCGAACGACCTCCTCGGTCAGGTCCGATCGACCGCCACTCGAGCGGGGGCAGGAGCGAGGCAGCCGACTGCCCCGCGGCTGGCACTGCGAAGCAAAACAAGAGTGTAAACAGTGCTGATCGTTTCACCGGTCAGTCCTCCTCAAAGACATGCAGTTCGAATGTAGCAACGTCTATCTCAGACAGGGGCTATCCGAGCCCCTGCTATCGACCAGAGCCCGCCCCCTCCCTCGATCGCTCGAGAAACCGCCCCGGCCGGGCGCCAGTCATCTCAGCATTCTCGAGGACCGCCACACCACCCACGAAGACATGCAGCACGCCGGTCGAATAGTGATGCGGATCGGTGTAGTCAGCCTCGTCCTGGATCGTACCGAAGTCGAAAACCACCACATCCGCGATCGCGCCTTCTCGGAGCAGTCCACGCTCGCTCTGACCCATCCACACCGCGGGTAACCCCGTCATCTTTCCTACCGCCTCTTCGAGGCTGAGCACTCCTTCATCCCGTACGTACTTGGCGAGGATTCGCGGGAACGAGCCATAAGTGCGGGGATGCGGGAACCCGACTCCTGGCTCTACGAGGTCGCCGTCGGTTTCGAACATCGCGGTCGGGTGGCGCATGATTCGGATCACATCCTCCTCGGCCATCCCCTCGAAGATGCCGATGAAGCCCCCCTCGAGCTGCAGTTCGATCAGCGCCTCGACGGCTTCGTTCACGGTGGTCGGACGACCTCGCTCTGTGAGGAAGTCGGCCAGAGTCCTCCCCTGCATCTCCGGGTATGAGTCCACGTTCCTGAACTGAATGCTCTCCGGCCCCGATCCAGTCTGTTGCAGGAAGATGGTACGCATCTCGGAGACCATCCGACGGCGGGTCACCTGGTCGTTCACACGACTCTGAAATGCGTCAGGACCGTCGGCCAAAGCCCACCCCGGGAACATGAGGTCCGAGTAGGTGCTGAACGCGGTGTACGGGTACACGTCGTGCACAACCTCCTGCCCCGCAGCACTGGCCGAGTCGAGCATCGCCAGGGTCTGCTCGGTGAGCCCCCAGTGCGCGGCCCCCGTCACCTTGTGATGGTTAATTTGGACCGGAATACCCGCCCGTCGCCCGACTTCGAGTGTCTCGCTGATCGACTCGAGAACGCGTACACCCTCGTCGCGCATGTGCGTCACGTAGATCCCGCCATAGGGCGCTGCAACCTCGGCCAGCGCCACGATCTCGTCGGTGTCCGCGAACACCGCGGGTACATACTCGAGTCCCGTGGAGAGTCCCAGTGCCCCTTGCTGCATGGATGAGTCGACCAGCGCGACCATCCATGCCAGCTCTTCGTCCGTCGGCGGACGGTTTTCCAGTCCCATCACCCGTTTCCTGATCCAGGTATGGCCGGCGAACAAGCCCACGTTCGGACCGATGCGCACCCGGGCCGTATAGTCATCCAACGGAAACGGCTGATCCTGGCTGTGGAGGGGTGCGAGGATGGTCGTGATGCCCTGCCGAATGAAGTTCTCGGCGTCCGGGTGCTCTTCGAGCGTGACCAGATGCGCATGGTTGTCCCAGAAACCCGGCGCGACCACGAGCCCTGTAGCATCGACCACGCGGCCAGCACCTGTGGTTGGGAGATCGGCTCCCACGGCGACGATCCGGTCTCCATGGATCGCGACATCGGCCACGTACCTCGGCGCCCCCGTACCGTCGACGACGGTGCCTCCCTGAAGAAGCAGGTCATACTCCAGGGCGTCCGCACAGCCCGAGGCAAACACACCCATGACGATCAATGAAAGGGCTAGGCCCGCTCGCCGAACGGAGTCGAATGAGCCAAAGCGTCCCGTGGCGTCGACCCGGCACTCGGCCGTCATGGTGCCTCCGTAATCAGGCGCAGCGACGTAAGTCCCCCGCCAGGCCCGAGCGACACGAGCACACGGAAGCGTTGGTCGCCGTACCACGCCCAGTACTGAAGCGACACATCGTCGCCCACCGGATGCCTAGCCAGGAGTTCCATGCGATCCGGTTCGCCCATGCCCTGAAGCTGAGCAGTCATTGCGGCCCTTATGCGCGGGAAGACAGTCTGTCGAATGAACGCGAAGTCGTCGAGGACGAGTTCGCCTCGAGCAATCTTCGCCAGCATTTCTCCGACGTATTCGGTCGCCTCCGGATCTGGATCCGCGATCCGGGTCGATGGTGGTGGAGCCGGCGCCAGCGACGGATTCAGCAGCGCACCAATCCCGTTCGGTAATCCCGCGACGGGAAGGCTACGGGCATTCGCCAGAACGATCACCGCAAGATCGTCATCGACGAAGCGGGTGAACTGCGTGCTGAACCCCTGCCAGTTGCCCCCATGCTGGCGCACCGTCTGACCGCCGGCCTCCTCGAGGAACCAGCCAAATCCGTACGGATAGTTTCGCCCGCTGTTCAGCGTCATCGGGTTCAAGATGAGGTCCCAGCTTCGCTCACTCAGAAGGCGACGGTTCGCGACGACATCGTTCCACGCGATCATGTCGTGGAGGTTCAGTAGCATCGAGCCGTCGGCCGTAGTGTTCGTCATCGGAGCGACGTAGCCCGCGTTCTGCCATCCGCCCGCGACGGGCAGATACCCCCGCGCACGATGCGGCACGACGTCGCTCTCCGTGTTGATCCGGATCGTCGGCATCCCCGCAGGATCGAAGATGCGCTCTCGGAGGAAGTCCCAATACGGCATGCCCGCAACTCGACTCATCACCACTCCGAGCATGGCGTACCCGGTGTTCGAGTAGTTCCAGCGATCCCCGGCCGGAAACTCGAGATCGAGCCCCGAGGCCATCCTTACCAGATCCTCCTCGGTGTAGTTCGTCTGATAGTCGAACCCTTCACTCGTGTAGTCGGGGATGCCCGAGGAGTGCGTCAGGAGATGGTGGATCGTGATGGGCTGCCATGTCTCCGGGGCTTCGGGCAGGTACTCCGTCACGGAGCCGTCCAGGTCGAGAAGACCGTCTTCCACCAGGGCCATGATTCCCGCCGACGTGAACTGCTTGCCCAGTGAACCGGACTGGAACAACGACTCGGTGGTGACCGATGCGTCCGTCTCGAGATTCGCGATGCCGAATCCCTTCGCGAGAAGGACCTCCCCCTTCCGGACCACGGCGAGTGCGATGCCCGGAATCCGTCCGTTGTCCATCGTGCTTCGCACGAGGTCTTCGATCTCGGACACGACGGCGCCCGGCTCATCGGCACGTCGCAGAGACCAGGGCATCGGCAGGGGTCGCTGCCTGGGCCAGACCTCATCGAGTGTCTCGCCTCGATAGACCACCCCGTTCTTCATGACGTACGCGATCGCCTGGGTCGCCGCGATGTCCTCGAGGGGATTTCGGTCGAGCACCACGAGGTCAGCGAGCTTGCCCGGCTCCACACTCCCGAGGTCCTGCGCATACCCGATCGCTTCGGCGCCGAACAGCGTCGCGACCCGGAGAACGTCGTGATTGCTCATGCCTCCACGCGCGAGCAACCCCATCTCCCAGTGATTGGAGAGCCCCTGGGCCTCGCCATGCCCTCCCAGCGCCACGCGCCCGCCAGCGCCGAGAATCGCATCCGCCCCGGCCGCGACCTCTTGGTCGTTGTAGTCCTCAGGAGAGAACCAAAGAACCCGTGAGGAGGAGCGCGCGTATAGGCTCCCGTCCGCGAACCAGCGACTCAGTTTGGCGTTCTCGTGCGGTCTCTCCTCGGCCAGCAATCGGTACACAGGCAGAGCGCCCCCGAACGCCACAACGACCGTCGGCGTGTAGGTGATTCCCGTCCGTGCCACAAGCTGAACGAGATCGTCGTGGATCGGAGCGACGGGGAACGCGTGCTCGAGGCCGCTGAAACCATCCATCGCATACGTGAGGTCCGCCTTCGTGTCGGCTCCTCCCTCCGTGGTCGGCATCATCTCGAGCTTGCGCGCCGCCTGGATCAGCGCCTGACGCTCGCTGCGGGGGCCGGCCATATACCACTTGAGAAGGTGAGTCCCGAAGCTGTCCCGATACGGCTCAATCACACTCCGGGCTTCGTCGGGAGAGGTGAAGGTCCCCTGCGAGAAGAGCCCAGGTCCGGTGGAGAACACCCGCGGAGCGGGCACGCCATCGACCGCGACCATGTCCGAGAGCCCGAAGACGTCAGGCGTCCCCTGAGGATTCCGAAGTGTCGTGACGCCGTAGGCCAGATTGGCGAAGGAGACCGTCGATTCGGGCTCCGGTAGCTCTCCACTCATCGCGAAGTGGGCGTGCACGTCGATGAAGCCAGGCACCACGTACTTGCCGCTCATGTCGATCTCGGTGGCGCCCACCGGAACGTCGATGGAGCCGGTCGGCCCCACGCCCAGAATTCGATTGCCCTCGACGACCACGTCGGCGTTCTCTACGACCTCGTACCCGTTCATGGTTACGACCGTCGCACCACGCAGCACGACGGCACCCGCAGGTGTCGCTCGGGGAAGCGATACGTCGAGTTCCACCGCCAACGGCGATGCACTAGGGGTAGACACCCGGAGTGTCTGCAGTCGGACCCCGGCGATCGCCGACACGCTTCCACCGTCCCCGGACCATGCCACGAGTCCGGGCCTGTCGGCGACGACCGCCATCGGCACGGGTGATGTCAGTTCGCTCCCGTCCAGCCCCTGAGACGGAGTCGTGAAGAGCCGGGTGGCTGGACCACCGGTGGCAATCACGTGTGTCCCGTTGGGGCTCAGCCGCAACTCGCCGAGTCCATCATCAGGGCCAAGCCGAGCCTCGAGCCGTCGGTCACTTCCGTCGAGAGCGACGGAGATGAGTGTCGGGCCCGCCAGGTACACGCGGTCGGACGACGGACCGAAGTGCGGCCTACGCCCACCGTCGGCGGCCATCAACCGGCGTGGCGTGCCACCTTCGGACGGAACGACCACAACCTCGGCGTCGGGGGGCACGGCCCCCTGCCCCGGACCAGAGACAGCCAACGCGGATCCGAGCGGAGCCCGGAGCGCGACGATGGAGGTCCCGTCCGGGGTCCACGCCGGGTCAGCCCATAAGGCCGCGCTGTCGGAGACGCGGATCGGCTCCCCTGACCCGTCGGCCTGCGCCTTCCACAGATGGCCTCCAGATTCGTCCCAGGTCACAAAGCTTACCCAACGCCCGTCCGCAGACCACGCCGGCATGAACTCCCGGGGCCGGACCGAGGCCGTCAGACGTCGAGCCTCGGCGCCACGCAGACCGGCGAGCCAGATCCGGCCGAGCGCCGAGAACGCCGCCCGGCCATCGCTGGAGACCGCCAGCTGCTGCACCCGGCGAGCCCGTACGGGCCCCTGCTCCACCCGGCGGGGGAAATCGAGCTTCGGGGTCACGGCCAGTGAGACATCGACCTCGAAGGGCACCACCCGATCGGTTCCGTCGTCGAGGTCGATCCGATGGATGCGGCCGTTCCATGCGGCGAAAAGCGCTCGACTGTCCGGCGTGATCCCGAAATTGGGCAACACGTCGCGCGTTGCTCGACTTTCCAGCTGATTCCGCTGGATCGGGTATGCGAGCCAGCGCTCATCTCCTGTGTCGAGCTCCCTCACTTTCAGGCCCGTCCGGCCGTCTCTGACCGCACCGTAGACGAGCCGTCGGCCATCGGGGGTCACGGCCGGTTTCATAGCGATCGGACTTTCCAGGAGCACCGGCTCAGCTCGCCCGGACTCCTGCGACAACCTGATAACCCGACTCGACGCTCCGTTCCTGCTTCCGTAGGGGCGTGGCGTGAGCGACGTGTAGTACAGGTCTGATCCGTTCGGGTGGGGGGCGGCACCGTAGGGCCCCGGTGCCGGGGCGGACACGAGCGGCTGAGATGGTCCGTTCTCGTTCTCGACCACTCGCTCTCCTGCGCCAGACTCGACGTTGAATCGCCAGATCTCAGCGAAGGAACTGAAGTCTTGGGACGCGATGACCGTCACATAGATCGCCGAACCGTCCACGGACCAGGCGGGCGAAAGCATTGTCGCACCCACCTTATCGGTAAGCCGACGGGGCATCGAACCGTCCGTCGCGGCGATCCAGACGTTGTCCGAGCCCGACTCGTCGCTCACGTACGCGAGGAGTCGCCCGGCCGGGGAGAACCGGGGCTGGGATTGAAACGCCCTTCCGGTGAGCAGTGGCCGAGCGCGGCCACCCTCTACAGGTAGCGAATACACGTCCCCGAGCAACTCGAACACCAGGGATCCCCCGTCTGGCGCCACGTCGAGTGAGACCCATGTGCCCTCCGTCGTAGTGAAGGAGATCTGGGTTTCCTGAGCGGCCAATGGCGAGGCCAGAATCGTCAGCAGGGTAAGTGCGACGGTGGCCGCAGGAGTCGTTCCGGACATTGCTGATTCGCGTTCAGAGAATGGAGAAGTTCGGTGACGATTTGGCTGGTCCACGGCACGAGCGCAACAGGGAGTTAGCAGTTCCTCGATACCGACCCGGATGAGGAATCAGGCAATTGGGCATTGGTTCGGGTTTCGGCCAATTATGCGTGGTGCCATGTGGGCAAATAAGTGACAAGCTCCGGGCATTTGATGCAGAACACCCACCCCGTGGTACGCGCTCCGCCGCGCGGTAACAATCAGTTTCGGATCTCGTGGTAATGCTTACACCGCGGCTCTTTCTCTTCATCGGCGCCGCAGTCCTGAATCCCGCGTCAGGGATAGCGATACCGCTTGGTGAGTACTTCATGGACATCCGACGGAGCATGTTCGCGGCCATGGCGGGCTTTTTCATCACGGCTAGCGTCGGATTCAACCTCCTGGGCCCCGGACCAGGCGTTCAAGATGCTGTGAGGATGGGCTGCCTTCTGCTGATTGGGGTGCTGGCCGTGTCTGAACGACGAAGTGCTCAGATCGCTGGAGTCCTCGCGATTTTAGTCGTGCTTGGCGGCTTCACTTTCTCATTTTCGTTTTCACTTACGGAGATGCTTAGTGTGGGCTAGGGGAGGTGCACGCTTAGATCGCGCACGACCAGCAGATCGTAAGCCACTAAACTCTCAGCGTCCTTTGCCCCCCCGGAGTCCTTGTCAGGGTGGTCGCCGTCACGACTCCCCCCACGCCCACTCCTGAACCCATCAGAATCGTGATCCACCCATCGACCCCGACGAGGGCGCGCGCCCTACCTCCGCGACCCTATGCTCTCGGTTCGCTCGCGGTAGCGGCTGCTGTCCTCGTGCTGGGCGCCCCGGCTGGGGCCCAGCAGACCGAACCCAACAGCGCCCTCCCCCGAGGCATTGCCATCGATGGATCGCCAGCGCCGGAGCATCCGGTGTCGATCACACGGGACGCACGTGGCCGCCCGACGGTTCGGGCGATCCGTCTTGATGAGCCCCTGACACTGGACGGCGTGCTCGACGAGGACATGTACTCCGACGTCCAACCTTTCGGGGAATTCGTGCAGGTAACACCGGTCTCGGGTGACCCGTCTTCGCAGCGCACCGACGTCTGGATCGCCTTCGATGACGAGAACATCTACGTGACGTGCCGGTGCTGGGACGACGCTCCGCCTGACGAGTGGATCGTCAACGAGATGAGACGTGACGCCGATGGGATCCGAAACAACGAGCACTTCGGGATCATGTTCGACACGTTCTATGACCGGCGAAACGGATTCATGCTCTACACAAATCCGCTCGGGGCTCGCAACGACTACTCGGTCGTCGACGAGGCGGGAGTGAACCGAGACTGGAATCCGATCTGGGACGTCGCCCCAGGCCAATTCGACGGCGGTTGGACGGTCGAGATCGCAATCCCGTTCAAATCCCTACGCTACCAGTCGGGCGCCGGGCAGATGTGGGGCCTCCAGCTCCGCCGCTCGATCCGCCACCTCAATGAGTGGACGTACTTGAGCCCCGTGCCGGCCATCCTCGCCGGTCCACAAGGACTCAATAGGGTTTCGGTCGCGGGAACGCTGGTCGGCCTGGACTTGCCGGCCGCAGGTAGCAATGTGGAACTCAAGCCGTACGGAATCGCGGGCTCGACAACCGACCGTGTATCGGCGCCCGCCGTCACGGATCGCACGGCCGCAGTCGGGCTGGACTTGAAGTACGGACTGACCGCCAACCTCACGGCCGATCTCACGTTCAACACGGACTTCGCCCAGGTCGAGGTCGACGAGCAACAGGTCAATCTGACGCGATTCAGTCTCTTTTTTCCCGAGAAGCGCGAGTTCTTCCTGGAGGGGCGTGGGGTCTTCGAATTCGGTACCGGTGGCGGCGGCGGCTACGGCGGCGGTGGTGGAGGCGGCGGATTCGGACGTGGCGGCGGAGATGCTCCGTCCCTGTTCTACAGCCGCCGGATCGGCTTCCAAGACGGATCCGTCATCCCGATCCAGGCCGGAGGGCGGCTAACGGGCAAGGTCGGCCCGTGGACGGTCGGCCTCATGAACATTCACACGGGCAACGACGAAGTAGCGGGCGTAGGTGCCACCGACTTCTCGATTGTGCGCTTCAAGCGCGACATCCTTCGGCGTAGCGCGATCGGGGCAATGTTCACAAACCGTTCGATCGGCGCATCGGGTACAGGCACCAACCAGGCCTACGGGATGGACGCCGCGTTCGCGTTTTTCACCAACCTGAAGCTCGGCGGATACTACGCGCGCACGGAGACCCCATCGCTTGGCGGCGACAACGAGAGCTATCAAGCTCGCTTTGACTACGGAGGGGACACCTACGGAGCTAACGCTGGCATCGTCAAGGTGGGTTCCGACTTCAACCCGGAGATTGGGTTCTTACGTCGAAGCGACTTCAGGAAGTCGTCGGGCTCAGTAAGGTTCAGCCCTCGGCCATCGTCGATCGAAGCCGTTCGGAAGCTCACCTGGCAGGGCACGGTCAATTTCTTCGAAGACGGAGCGGGGAGAATGGAATCCCGCAGCCAGCAGGGACGCTTCAGCATCGAGTTCGACAACAGTGACCAGGCCACGCTGCAGGCTACCCGGAACTTCGAGCGTCTCGACGATCCGTTCGAGATCGACACCGATGTATTCATCCCGGAAGGGCGGTACACGTACACGGGGTATCAAGCGTCCTACAATTTCGGCACGCAACGCCCCGTCTCGGGCAATGTCTCCTACCAGTGGGGCAGCTTCTTCCGTGGCTCGATCCGGACAATCAGTATCAACCGGGCGAGAGTCGTCGTGTCTGACCACCTGTCCTTGGAGCCCGGCGTGAGTGTGAACCTCATCCAACTGCCGGACGGCGATGCGAACCAGACCGTATTCAGGTTACGGGCGGACTACGCGTTCACTCCACGGATGTTCGCCAGCACGCTCGTGCAGTACAACGAGAGCCGCGCGACCTTCTCAAGTAACTTGCGATTCCGCTGGGAGTTCCGTCCGGGCAGTGACTTGTTCGTAGTGTGGACGGACGAGCGCGACACCCCGCTCCGCAGAACCGGGCTACGTAATCGGGCGTTCGCGCTAAAGGTCACAAGGCTGCTCCGCTTCTAAGAGAAAGCGCGCATCCACTGTCTCCCGTAAGTCGCGCTGGGCGATTCGCCTTCTGGCCCGGCAGGCCGCACAATACCAAGACATCCTCGCCGACCCTACTTTCGGTGAGGGCAACGACTTGGGAATCGGGAGGTTCCAAATGAGAGCCATCGTCGCCGGGATCGCAGGGCTGACCATAGGCCTCGTCGCTTGTGGCCAACCCGCCGCAGAGAAGCAGCCTTCGGCGGATGAAATGACAGCCGATCCGGTCACTCACCGCGTTCCCCAGCTCGACAACGAGCACGTCGAGGCGTGGAAGACGATCATCGTGCCCAATCAACCGCTCAGCATGCACCGCCACGACAACCCCAGGGCGATCATCGCGCTCAAAGGCGGAACCTTGACCCTAGTCAGCGAAGCCGGAGACGAGCGTGAGATGGTGTGGAAGACCGGGGGCACGTATTGGCTCGACGTCGACCCCGAGGGTGAGTTGCACGGAGACGTGAACCGGGGCAGCGAGCCGATGGAAGTCATCGTCGTGCAACTCAAGCAAGTCGGAGCCGAGGGAGGCTGACCGCCATAGGAAAGGACACCATGAAACGAACAATCTTTACGCTCGTGGGCGGCGCGGTCGCGCTGTCCATCCTCGGCATCGCTTCGGCTTGTATGGAGCAGGCCGCGCAAGCCGCTGATGCGGGGGACGGTCCGCCGATCCTCGAAGTCGACCCGTTCTGGCCGCGGCCGCTCCCGAACCACTGGATCTTGGGCTCCGTGATCGGCGTGTCCGTCGATTCGCGGGACCACGTGTGGATCATCCACCGGCAGGACACCTTCGATGAGCTCACCGAGATCAACGCCGTGGCCGACCCGCCGACGGCGGAGTGCTGCGCACCCGCGCCTCCGGTGCTCGAGTTCGATCCGGATGGTAATCTCGTGGGCTCCTGGGGCGGCCCGAGTGCCGACTACGATTGGCCGCAGTCGAACCACGGCATCACCGTCGACCACATGGACAACGTTTGGATCGGGGGCAACGGAGAGAACGACTCCCACCTCCTGAAGTTCACCCGCACGGGGGACCTCCTGCTGCAGCTCGGTGAGCCGTTCATGCGCAGCGGCAGCAACCATCCGGAGAACTTCTGGCGAGTCGCCGAGGTCAACATCGACGCGGAGGCTAACGAGGTGTATGTGGCCGACGGATACGGCAATAAGCGTGTGGCCGTGCTCGACGCGCAGACCGGCAAGATGAAACGCTACTGGGGTGCATACGGCAACGTGCCGGACGACTCTCCGATCCCCGCTTACAGCCCGGATGACCCCCCAGCACAGCAATTCAGGAGCCCGCTCCACTGCGCGGAGCTCTCGCGCGACGGCCTCGTGTATGCGTGCGACAGGGCGAGTGACCGCATCCAGGTATTCCAACCGGACGGCACGTTCATTCGTGAGGCGTTCATCGCACCACAGACCCTCGGCTCTGGGTCTGTGTGGGACATCGCGTTCTCACACGATCCCGAGCAGCGCTTCATCTATCTCGCCGACGGCTCCAATAAGAAGGTGCACGTACTCGACCGGGAATCCTTGGAGGTCGTGTCCACGTTCGGGGGCGGGGGACGGCAAGCCGGTCAGTTCTACGGCGTTCACAGCATCGCGGTCGATTCGCGCGGCAACGTATACACGACGGAGACTTACGAAGGAAAACGGGTGCAGAAGTTCGTCTTCCGCGGCTTCGGTGCGGCGGGCCGTGGAGTGCAAGGGCCGTCGTGGCCGCGGCTGGAGGGTAGATGAGCCCGCATGCTGTCGAACCGGCTAAAGGCCGCTACGGCATTGAGCAAGAACTCGGTGAACCCGGCATGGCGGGCCGGTTCGAACAAGGGCGCCCTGCCCGACCTAGCCTCAACCGGTCTGAGTTGATTGCCTGAACCCAGAAATTGATCGGCTCGGAGATCAGGCCTTGGAGGCCGCACTGGCCTTGACCACGAAGTAATCGACGCGGGCTAGGACCTTGACGACGCCCTTCAGTTTCCGGAAGCCGCCCCGATTGCGGCCAGTCCGGCCTGCACAGCCTGCGCGTCTTCAGATCCCCGCGCACCGCTCGCCGCCATCGCGCCGATGAGTTCGCCGTTCATCAAGATTGGCAGCCCACCCTCGTAGTGGATCCCACCCGGGATGGTATCGACCGTTCCGGCAGCAAGCGCCTGGCCGTAGGCACCCGATGTCCCACCCGTCGTGATGACGACGTGGGCCTTCATCCTTACAATCCCCGCCGTCCGCGGTGGGGCACCGTCCATGCGCCTCAGGTACATCGGGACACCATCCGCGTCGGTGACAAAAATGGTGAGGTTCCAGTCATTGGCTCTAGCCTCGGCCTCCGCGGCGTCGACCGCCATTTGGGCCTGCGCCATCGTGATCTGGGCTTCGCCTGCTGTGGGCGCTACCCCGATCCCGCCGAGGAGAGTGAGGGCGAGCACGGCTTGTCGTCTGGTCGCTTTCAAATCCATTTGCATAATCTGGTTGCATCTGAGCGGGTCGGTTGTCGCTCAATGATTGGAGGCATCGCACTCCTCAGGTCCGAGCCAACATCTTATCGGACCGAAGCAGCAGCAAGTCTCTGAGCGGATCGGACTCCGCGACGATGTCTCGAGGCAGGCGCGAACCGTACCTGACGCTTACGATCCAGAGAGAATCTTCTCGAATCGGAGTGACCGTGCGCATCGACCATCGACTCTCGGGGCTCGCGGCTGCGACATTGCTCGTCGTGCCGTTCGCAGTCACGGCTCAGACCACCACCAACCCGTACCGCGCAACCCTCGGCTGGGAGCAGCTCCCCGAAGGTCGAACGCTAGGCATCATCAGCGGCGTGTGGCCCGATCCGGATGGTGAACACCTCTGGATCCTAGACCGGTGCGGTGCGAACCAGTGTGCCGGGTCGGACCTCGACCCGATCCTGAAGTTCGACCTCAATGGGAATCTGGTCGACAGCTTCGGAGCAGGACTCTTTGCCTTCCCTCATGGGTTCGCGCTCGACAGCCAGGGATACCTGTGGGTAACGGAAGGAGGCGCGCACGGGGATGCTCGCGCCACGCTCGGCGAGTCGATGGGAATCGGCCACCAGGTCTTCAAGCTCACCCGCGAGGGCGAGATAGTGATGACGGTCGGTGAAGCCGGGGTCCCCGGAGACGACGAGACACATTTCAATGGTCCGTCCGGCGTAGCGATCGCTCCCGATGGGCATATCTGGATCGCGGATGGACATCGGGGCGGCAACAACAGGATCGTGAAGCTCGCACCGGACGGGACCTTCGTTCTCTCGGTGGGCGGCGGGATCGGAACAGAGAGCCGAGAGCCAGCCCGCTTCAGCGATCCGCACGACATCAAGGTCGACTCACGCGGCCGTGTTCTCGTCGCAGACCGTGGGAACAGTCGGATTCAGGTCTTCGACGCCGAAGGCGAGCTACTCTACATCTGGACGCAGTACGGGAAGCCGAGTGGTCTCTTCATCGACCGAAATGACATCCTCTATGCAGGGGACGGCCTTTCAGGCGATGTGCGGACCGGTCCGCCGGACGACTGGAGAAGCAACCTCGGCTGGGAGAAGGGGATCCGGATCGGTGATCTGAAGTCGGAGCAGGCGTGGGTGACCCACTTCATCCCGCAGCACGACGTCAACATCGGCCCGGGAATCGAATTCCTCGGCGTCGACTTCGACGGTAACATCTACGCAGGCGAGATAAACCGACAGCGGCTCGTACGCTACATACCTTGGCGCCCCCCAGAAGTGGGTGGGCGAGGTCCCGAGTCCCACTAGAACCGCATTCCAGCTCGAGTGAGGAGCCGTGCTAGCCCAGCCGTGCCTTCAGCTCGCGCACTGCCCGGTAGGCTTCGTTGATCGCAGCGTCCGTGTGGGGGCTGGCGGCCGCATCGGCGTTCGCAATCGCGATCCGTCCGTAGGGTTGCCGTCCGACCACGTTCGGGCGGTCATCGGGGGTGCCTAGCGCCCATCGCGGATCGTCGAAGAGCGTGTTGTAGGTATAAGCGTAGCCGTGCGGCCATCGGTTGACCGTGATGCCGAGGATGTCTTGCTCGGGATCAAACCCTTTCGGCCCGAAGGTCCGCGCGAGTTGATCTCGGATTTTGAGCTCGAAGGTCTCGAAGCTTGTAGACAGCAGATCCCGTCTCCCACGCCGATGTTGCTCCGCCTTCGATTGGCCGGGCTCGAAGGGGTACCGCGACATGCGGAGCACGATCGGCTCCGTGGGGTCCTGAGACGTCCGATAACCGCCAAAATCGAGTGATGTCCCGAGACTCATGCTCTGGTGATAACCTCCCGGTGCCGACGCTCCGGACACTCCGCTCGCGACCAGGGACTCCCAGTTCCGAAGCAGCACGTTCGTGTATACGAGGGGTGCCTTCACGCCATAGGAGAGCGCTTCGCGTTGCGTCTCAGGCATCTCTGGACACAGGTAAGGAATCACCCCGTTCCAGCAGGCCAAGACAACCGCTCCCCCCCGGACACGGCGCGCTTGGCCGTCCCGCACATACGTGACTTCAACGGGATCGGCCGAGTCTGGACTGCCCATGTGGCGAACGTTCACCACAGTGCTGTTCAGCCGAATTCGTACCGCAGAGTCGGCCGTGTCAAGGCGGCCGTAGTCCGTGTCGGCCAACACGACGTCCTCCATCGAAGACCCTGAGATCGCTCCAGGGATCAGCCCGCGCACCAACAACCGAGTAATGGTCGCGTTGCCGTCTGGGAAGTACATCGTGGGGTCACCGGTGCCTGCTCGGCCCTGATTCTCCCGGCCGTGGGCGCCACCGGGCTCGTCAATAAGCTGGCTGGGCGGTGTCGGTCCTAGGCCGAGCGCCGCGAAGCCCGGGTACCCGGCGTTCCATGCGAAGAGCGCCGGGACGGCGTCGATGCCTGTGCAGTAGATGTACCCCGCGCTGTCGTGCATGAACGCGACCTTCGGGTCCACGTCGAGGACGTCGGTCAGATAGCTCAGATAGCTCATCCCGGCGAGCAGCTTTTTCTTTGCGTCGGGCGACTCGTTCGGCCACGGATCGATCGCCGCGGCCGGATCGCGCAGTCGCACGAGGTCCTCCCGGGCGCGCTCTGTGAGAGGACTCTCTTTTGCGATCTCGGCCCAAGGACGGCGTCCATACCCAGCGGCGAGGTGGTCCCTTCCGAACGTCTCGCGGTCGAAGAAGAAGCCAGACGAGAGGCCAAGGTCGGCATACCGCTCACGCACATCTGCTATCGAATCGTAGTAGCGGGTGCGGTCGATCCCGAGGTCCCACAGCAAGCCGGCCGCCTCGGGACTGTACTGCGACGGCGCCTCGACGTTGAGGGTTCCACCGTTCACTAGGTACGTGCGACCGTTGTGATGGAACTCGTTCCGCTTCGCGTGGCCGCCGAAATCGTCGTGGTTGTCCAGGATCAGTATACGGGCGTCAGGACCACCGACCTGCTTTCGGAAGAAGTGGGCAGCTGCGAGCCCGCTGATGCCGCCACCGACGACGATCAGATCATACTCTTCATCCACACGGGCTGCCTGCTCCCAGGCGGTACCACGCACGAGTGCGTGGGCCGTCTCCCATGAGCCATCGTGGCTTCCGCGCAATCCAGTGAGCGCCGGCGGATAAATCGACTGTTGAGTGAGCCATGACTGGAACCCGTCGACGGAGCCGGTCGGGAAAAGTGAGCCGGTCAGAGCGACCCCCACCCCACTCACGAAGTCACGTCGAGGAATCGACCGCTTCATCCCCAAATTGCGGCCCTCGCCTGGATGTGTTTCTTCCTCTGACATGTCATCTCCCCTTCAATGGAACGCAGAGCCATACTCAGGCCGGGCCCGCGGCTTCCGCAAGTAAGGATTCTGGACTTTGCTCGGCCTAGAATTCCAGTTCTGGCCGGGCGCCAACCCCGCTGCCGAAGGGTCTACTGCAAATTGAGCACTTGCCTTGCCCACGTGGCCAGGACGGTTCAGCGTGACCGGGCCAATCCCGCCATCGCGGCTCGCCAGAATCTCGTCAGCCGCCGGTGTGTCCTCCCGGCGCTCTTAATGACCGCCCGTCCAGCGCCCCTCGGAACGTGCCGTCACGGATCGCGAATTCGCCGTTCACCAGAACGTGTACCGCGCCCTGGGTGAACTGATGAGGATCCTCGATCGTCGCGAGGTCCCGATATTCATCGATATTGAGGACCACGACGTCGGCCCACATCCCCGGCCGGACGTACCCTCGGTCGGAGAGGCGGAAGAAGTCCGCCGCGAGGCCGCTAAAGCTGCGGATGGCGAACGGCACGGTGATTTCGGAGCTGTCCAGAGCGAAGAGGCGCATCTTCCGCGAGAACGCTCCGTAGACCCGGGGGTGCGTGATGCGCTGGCCCTCGGACGGGGTCCTCCCGTCCGTGCAGGTCATCATCCAAGGCATCGCAGCGAGATAGCGCGTGTTCTCGATGTCGTAGAGGTCGAGATTCATGACGCCCGCATTGCCACTCTCTGTCAGGATCGACTGTACGGTCGCAGGGACGGAAGAGCCCCACTCGGTAGCCAACTCCGCGAGCGTCCGGCCGTTCAGGCGCGGGTCCTTGTCAACGAACAGGATCTTCTCAGCCCCACCCCGCATCGCGAGCGATTCCGTGATTTGCCTTTGCAGGAGGGTCAACGTGTCGGGATGGGCGAAACGACGTTCGATCTGCTCCTGGCCCCCCGCGGCCGCCCAGCTCGGTAACGCGTAGGAGCGAAGGTTCGACTGCGTGGCGGTGTAAGGGTGCTGCGCCGCCCAGACGTCCACCCCCCGTGCCCGGGCCTCCTCGATCATCTCCGCGCCGACGTTTGCCCGTCCGTAATTCGTTGCACCCTGTGGGTTGAAATGCGAGAAGATGACGCGCAGCCCGCTCTCTTCACCAATGCGGATGCCCTCGGCAACCGAGGCGTCGTAGCCGATGCCCTGGTAGGTGGCTCCTAGGTCGCGATCGTGGGTGTCGTAAATCGCGTCCTCCCACTCCGCAGCCACTCGCGAAAGCTCAAGCACCTCCTCCGTGGTAGAGAAGGCGCCAGGTGTGTAGAACAGGCCGGTCGAGAGCCCGAACGACCCCTCTTTCATCCCTTGGCGGACCATGGCCTTCATCCGATCGAGTTCGTCGGTGGTCGGGGCTCGGTCGTCCATGCCCATGACCGCCCGTCGCACCGCGCCGTGGCCGACGAAGGTCAGCGCGTTGACCCCGATCCCCACGGCCTCCCAACTGTCGAGTCGTTCCGCGACCTCCCAGGGTCCGCCTCCGTCGAGTCCGAGCGCGACGGTCGTAATGCCCTGCGTCAGGAACGGTCGACCATCCTGCCCGTAGGGTTCGGCGAGGGGGGCGTGGGAATGTGCGTCAATGAAGCCGGGCGCGACGACAAGCCCGCTCACGTCGATCACCTCAGCGGCTGCCTCCGCATAGAGGTCGCCCACCGCCACGATTCTTCCGTCGGCGATCGCCACGTCGGCGATGAAACCCTCCGCGCCCGACCCGTCGTACACCAGCCCGCCCGTGAAGACGATGTCGTACGACGGCTCGGCAGTGCAGGCGACAAGTCCGACAAGAGCGAGGGCTGCCACACCCGAGCCCACCGTGAGCGGCCAGGACGAGCGTCGACCCTTAGTGCGCCGGTCCGCCGCTCCATAAGCTGATGTTGGCAACTAGTTCTCCCGTTGACGTTCGATCCCTCGCGAGTCTCCTGCACGACTCGCTCACTGGCAACGCCGGGTCCACAGGGCACGATGTAACGCCTCGCGATTCTGCTGCATGGCCAGAGTGATGACCCGGAGTGCGAGCCGCAAGGCGCGTGCTGCGGACCCGCTAGTTCCTTCCGTAACCGCAGCGATCGCCTGTTATGTGGTGCACCTCCAAAGGAAGACGAGGCCGGCGTGACTTGGTCTTCTCAAGAGCTCTTCTCTCCCCTCCCTTCCTCCACCTCGCTAAGTCCCGGAGTGACTTCCTTGAAAATCCTGAGCTTCAAGGCCAGCAGCGCGGCCCCTAAGAATCTCACAACTACTCTTCCCATTTTGTGCGGAAAGCTGCCTAGGTGTTGTGCTGAGGGGTGGAAAGAGAATCCAAAGCCGCCCGCACCTCCGCGTGTCGCGCGCGCGTAAGTGGGAACCGATATAAAAAGAGCGCGCCAAGGCCCATGAGGAGCGCGGGCACTCCGCCGTACACCCACATCAAGTGTCCCTGGATCACCACGCCGATGGACTCTGCCGAAGGGTCGTAACCAAGTGCGGCGGGGAGCGTCGTCCCGAGCACCACGCCAAGCGCGAGGGACAGCTTGATCGTCATCCCCCACACGGCGAAAAAGAGTCCCGAACGCTGCTCGCCGCTCTCCAGCGTATCGACATCGATCACGTCGGCGGCAATGGAGTTGGCCAAGAACAGAATCGATGCAAAGCTCGATCCGCGTACGACGATGGCGCACATCATGGCGATGACGTCGCCCTGGCGCATGAACACGAGGGGCAGACTCCACAGAGCGATCCAAAGCGCCGCCAGCATGAGCGCTCGGTCTTTGCCGATTCGCACGGAGATCGCGAGCCAAACGGGAATGCCGGCCAAGCTGGCGAGGTTCTCTAACAGGATCATGATCGGAAAACGCCCTTGGTCCACCATGACGTCCGCCAAGACCAGCCGGTGAAGCGTGCCCTGGATCGCCACGCCTGATACGAAGAAAAGCACGCATCCCACCATGCGGGCGAACGCGGGGTTGCGTGCGACGATCTTCAGGCCGGCCAGAGTGTTCCGGCGCTCGTGCGTAAAGCCCCCTGGTATGGGTTCCGCGACGGTGGTCACGCACAGAAGAAGCAGCACTGGCAAGGTGATCATGATCACTACCGCGATCGCCTTGAGTTGGCCCGCGGCATCTTCAATTCCTCGAGCCGCAAGCCACACTACGGCCGCCAGCAGCGTCACCTGCCCGGCGGTGGCGATGCCCTCACGCCATCCAGTGACGCGGGAGCGATCGTCATAGTCCGTGGACAATTCGGCGCCCCAGGCCTTGTGGGGCAGGTCAATCAAGGTGAAGCCGAGGTAGAGGACCGCAGACCACAGCGCCAAGTACACGGCCGAGACGTCCTCGCTCGGCACGAAGATCTTCCACAGCGCGATCAAGAAAAGCGGAGCCCCGAGCAGCATCCACGGTTTGCGCCGACCAAGCGGAAGGTGCATACGGTCACTTAGGCCTCCGATCAGCGGGTCGGTCACCACATCGAGGAGCCTTGAACACGCTATTGCCACACCGACCGCGGCCAGCGGCACGCCTAGGTCGTCCGCGTAGAACGCCGGCACGAAGAGCGCCATGGGAAGCGCGGCCATAGCCGTCACCGAGGACGGTACGGAATACGCGACGAGCATCAGCCGGCTGATGCGGTCAGTGGACGACGAGGCGTTCAGCTTAGCACCGCGAGCGTCAGGTCCTCGAGACTTGTGCTGCAATCGCCATGCTTCTGTGATCCGGCGAACAGGCTGCACACAAACGGCGCGGTTGCGACACAACGACGCTCGACGTTCGGAAATGGCAGGGACTGATCATCTATCCCGTTTGGGTCAGAGCAGGGTCACGATCTCGGACTCGGCGATCCCTGGCGATGATGTCGGAGCGCGACAGGTTACCACAAATCACAGAGCCATCCTGTACGGTCTGCTCACGATCCACCTCAGGGACGCGCGCCCCGACCCCGAGCTCATTCATCAGGGTCAAAACCAGCCGTTCCGTGGCTCGGCTTCATCGTCTTGCTGGCTCGGTTCGAGGCAATGCTTTCACACACACTAGTTGCCGAAATCCTAGCGTCTCAGCAACCGGCCGGGACGTACGTCGGCGAGCACGCCATCATCGATGACAGCCACACCGTTCACGAAGACGTAGTCGATGCCCTCCGCGTAACGCATCGCATCTCCGAAGTCCGCGACATCCCGGATCGCATCAGGATCGAAGAGCAGTAGGTCGGCTATCTGACCCGGTGCGACGAAGCCACGGTCATGGAGGCCCAGTCGCTGAGCGGCCATCGAACTCATGCGCCGAACGGCATCCTCTAGACTGAGTGCACCGTCTTGCCTCACGTACTTGCTGATAACCCTCGGGAACGCTCCGAACGCGCGCGGGTGGGCGCTCGCCGACGTCGCCGGATTCACGGGCGAAGCGTCGGTATCGATCATCACGTACTCAGCTGCCAGCGCCTGCCACTTCTGCTCCTCGTTCATGCTCCGCGGGTTCACGCTCACGCCGCCCGCCTGCACCAGGTCGAAGAAGGCGTTCCACGGGTCTGTTCCAAGGATCTCGGCTGCCCCCGCGATGGAGCGGTTGATCACGCGCTCGTCGACCCCGCGTGAGGCTGACACGATCAGCACGTTCTCCCAGTCCATGCCCACGTGGCGGTACCAGTTCTCCCAATCGCCGGTCGTCTCAACTTCTCGTCGGAGTTCGGCACGCACCGCGGGGTCCGCGAGCGTCGCCAGAAATTCCGACGTTCCCTCTGCGTAATGCCGTGGATGCAGGAACGAACCCAGCCCGATACCGTTCCGGATGTACGGGTAGATATCCGCGGTCACGTCCATGCCCGCAGTTCTGGCCGAGTCGATCAGCGCGAGCGCCTCGACCATGAGTGGCCAGTTCTCTTCGCCCGCCGCCTTCAAATGGTAGATGTGCACCGGGACACCAGCCCCCTCACCGATCGCGATCGCCTCATGGATCGCGTCCAACACCGCATGGCTCTCGTTGCGCATGTGCGTGAAGTACATACCACCGAACTCACCCGCGACCCGTGTCAACTCGATGAGTTCCTCCGTGCTCGCATAGACTGCGGGCGGGTAGATCAGCGAGGTCGAGACACCAACCGCGCCGTCCTGCATCCCCTGGCGTACCAGCTCCTTCATCTGCTCGAGCTGCTCGGGCGTGGGCCGCACGTCGCGCTCTCCCAATACCACCCGGCGGACCTGCGTGAGACCCACGTTGTGCACGACGTTCAGGGGGATTCCGTATCCCTCCATCAGTGCGAAATACTCGGCGTAGGTACGCCACGTGAGAGTATCGCCGCCTACGACCACACCGTCACCGAAGGTCTCGTCACTCTGCGGCGCAGGCGAGCCTCCCTCCCCCGACAGGTAGGTTGTGATCCCTTGTCTAAGCTTACTCTCCGCACTCGGCGGGTCGGTGACGAGCACCAGGCTCGACTGGCCCATCATGTCGATGAACCCAGGGCTCACGACACGACCAGCTGCGTCGATCGTGCGCGTAGCCTGCCAGTTGTCCAGGTTACCCACTGCCGCGATCCGGTCACCACGAATGCCTACGTCACCGCGGAACCACGGGTTACCCGCACCATCCACAATGCGGGCATCGGCGATCAGAACGTCGAGAGCACGGGCCCCTGCATCGTCTTCCCGCGCGGGTGTGCAAGAGGCAGTCGATATGGCGACAGCGAAGACTGTCAGGGCCACGTAGTAGCGCATCATTCAACTCCAGAGCAGGGATCTCGTCCGAGAA